>CAZDSQ010000058.1:0-10233 GCA_964508295.1 uncultured Oscillospiraceae bacterium
AGCGTTTTTCTAACGATAATCTAATAAAACGCATTAGAAATTTATTAGAATTTTCTAAAAGCGCGAAAAAACCGCGACCTGTGAATTGGTGCGGTTTTTGAGTAGCGAGGGTGCTTGAAAGCCTTATAAACAGTGAGTTTTTACGGCTTTAAAAGTTCCAATAAATTCTAATACATACTTTTATAATCGGTTAGAGCCACAATTCTCGAAATCAGTTAGGGAGCAATCCCCCGCGAGTTCGAATCTCGCCGTCTCCGCCAGAAAGCATCAACCTTTAGGTTGGTGCTTTTCTTTTTGCGAATATTGCGCGCTTTTTTTGGCAAAATAGTGAAAAAACGAAGGGATGAGAAAAATGTGCACGGCAGCAGGCTACAAAACCCGCAACTTTTATTTTGGCAGAACACTTGACTACGAACATTCCTACGGCGAACAGGTTGTTATAACTCCCCGCCGATTCTCTTTTAATTTTCGTCAACATACAAAAAATCTCAAAAGTCACTATGCCATAATCGGAATGGCACATATTGCCGACGGCTATCCGCTTTATTACGACGCAGCAAACGAAAAAGGACTTGCCATGGCAGGACTAAACTTCGTGGGCAGTGCCTTTTACAGAGAAGCCGTGACAGACAAGGACAACATAGCTCAGTTTGAGTTCATTCCATGGATCTTGGGGCAGTGTGCCTCGGTTTGTGAAGCGAAAGCGCTTCTTGAAAAGATAAACCTTACAAACACCCCTTTCAGCGAGCAATTACCTTTAGCCGAGCTTCATTGGATGATTGCCGACAAAACCGAGGCAATAGTTGTTGAGTCGGTTAAAGAGGGTTTAAAGATTTACCAAAATCCCGTAGGCGTTTTTACAAACAATCCGCCCTTTAACGAGCAGCTTTTGAGGCTAAATGATTATATGGCGCTTTCCCCAAAACCGCCGCAAAATAGCTTTTCTCCTTATCTCGACCTTGCGCCGTACAGTCGCGGAATGGGTGCGCTGGGACTGCCCGGTGATCTATCCTCACAGTCGCGCTTTATACGGGCGGCGTTTGTAAAGATGAACTCGGTATCAGCCGATTCAGAAAGCGAAAGCGTAAGCCAGTTTTTTCACATTCTCGGCTCGGTAGAGCAGCAGAGGGGCTGCTGCGAGGTTTCTGCAGGCAAATACGAAATTACCATCTACACCTCCTGCATCAACGCCGACAATGGAATCTACTACTACACCACCTACGACAATCACCAAATAAATGCCGTTAATATGCACGGCGAAAATCTTGACAGCGACTCGCTTATAAAATACCCTCTCATTTTAACCGAGCAAATAAATTTTCAAAACTAAGCGAAAGGCAAATTTTACACTAAAATAATTACCGTTATTATTTTGTTTTTTGTTGACAAAAGGTGTCGAGTTTGGTATTATTTTTATTAAGAAATAAAAAATGCATTTGCTCTATCTCGGCTTTTTCCAAAAACGAAAAAGTCGTTTTTTTTAGAGAAAATGCAATAAAAAAACGGAGGGTAAAAAATGAAACTCGTTTACGGTGTCAACGACAAGCCCAAGTTCAACCAGCTTATTGTATTTGCTTTTCAACAGCTTCTTGCCATTATGGCGGCTACCATTGCTGTTCCCGCGATCGTAGGAAACGGAATGTCCGCTTCTGCTGCTCTTTTCGGTGCAGGCGCAGGAACAATCATCTACCAGCTCCTTACAAAATTCAAGAGTCCCGTTTTCTTAGGCTCGTCCTTCGCATTTATCGGCTCTATGCTTGCGGCATTTGCAGGAGCAACCTCTGCTTCTCTTGGCTACCTTGGAATAATCCTCGGCGCCGTCTTTGCAGGCCTTGTTTACGTTATTATCGCAGTTGTTGTTAAGTTTGTAGGCGTTGGCTGGATCAATAAGCTTATGCCCGCCGCAGTTATCGGACCCACAGTTGCAATCATCGGTCTTTCGCTTGCAGGCGCCGCTGTTAAAGACGTTTTCTCCTACGGCCCTCAGGACGCAAACGGCTCGTTTATTATGAGCGCTAACAGTTGGGCTTCATTTGTCTGTGCTATCGTTACCCTCCTGGTTGTTATCATCGCATCGACCTACGGCAAGAAAATGGTAAAGCTTATCCCCTTCATCATCGGTATTCTTGCAGGCTACGCTGTTGCTCTTGTTTTCACCCTTATCGGAACCGCAACAAACAACGCAGGACTTATCGTTATTGACTTTGCTCCCTTTAAAGCACTTGTTGCTGAGGGCGTTAATCTTTCAACCTTCCTGAGCGTTCCCGAATTTACCTTCCTTACCGCTATTGAGGGCGTAAAGGACTTTGAATGGGGCTATGTTGCAAATATTGCAGTTGCTTATATCCCTGTTGCATTCGTTGTTTTTGCTGAGCACATTGCTGACCACAAAAACCTCTCCACCATTATTGAAAAGGATCTTCTTGAGGAGCCCGGTCTTCACAGAACCCTACTTGGTGACGGCGTTGGTTCTATGGTAGGCGCAGTATTTGGCGGATGTCCCAACACTACATACGGCGAGTCCGTTGGTTGTGTTGCCATCACAAGAAACGCTTCTGTTGCAACCATTACCGCGACTGCAATCATTTCTATGCTTATCTCCTTCATCTCGCCCTTTGTTGCATTCTTAGACTCTATCCCCGGTTGCGTGATGGGCGGCGTATGCATTACACTTTATGGATTTATCGCAGTTTCCGGTCTTAAGATGATTCAGAAGGTCGACCTTGAGCAGAACAAGAATCTCTTTACCGTTTCTGTTATTCTTATCGCAGGTATCGGCGGAATGGCAATGGCTATCGGCAAGGTTACCATCACCTCCATCGCTTGCGCTCTTATCCTTGGAATTATCGTAAATATCGTTGTTTCAAAAGCAAAGGAAAGTGAATAAACCTATGAAAAACGTTACAATATTTGACCATCCCTTAATTCAGCACAAAACCACAATTATGAGGCAAAAGGACACCTCAAACAAAGAGTTTCGCGAAAGCGTTGAGGAAATCACAATGCTTATGTGCTACGAGGCGCTTCGCGACCTGCCTTTAAAAGACATTGAAATCGAAACACCTATCACCAAGACCACTCAAAAGGTGGTTGCAGGAAAGCCCCTTGCGGTTGTACCTATCCTGCGAGCAGGTCTTGGAATGGTTAACGGTCTTTTAGCGCTTGTTCCCACCGCAAAGGTTGGCCACATTGGAATGTATCGCGACGAGGAGACCTTGATGCCTCACGAATACTACTGCAAACTCCCGCCCGACATTGACAAGAGGCTCATTGTTGTTGTAGACCCCATGCTCGCAACAGGCGGCTCAGCAATTGACGCTATCAGCCAGATCAAGTCCTACGGCGGACAGCATATCAAATTCCTCTGCCTTATCGCCGCTCCCGAGGGAATCAAGGCGCTGACCGAGGCTCACCCCGACGTTCAGATCTACTGCGCAAACGTTGACGAAAAGCTTAACGAGAACGGCTACATCGTTCCCGGTCTTGGCGACGCTGGCGACAGAATTTTCGGAACAAAATAACTGAAATTAAAAAATGGCGGAGAATATTCTCCGCCATTTTTGTTTAATTGTCGATATGTTATACTGAACATAACTCGATGTATTTGTCTTAAGACAAATTCGATATATCAAACATTCTGTTGACTTTGATATGATATCCGCCCGATTTTTTCGCACGAAGTGCATATCCCGTCTGAAAGACATATCGAGCGCATAGTGCATATCGCTCGCCATAAGCGAATATTGCCGCAAACTGCCATAGCAGTTTGCTTTACATTGCTTTAATTTTAAGGCTTATTTTATCCGAGATCATCGCAACAAACTCGCTGTTTGTCGGCTTGCCCTTTTGGTTGTGTATAGTATAGCCGAAATAGGCATTTAAGACATCAACATCTCCCCTATCCCACGCTACCTCTATGGCATGTCTTATGGCTCTTTCGACCCGTGTTGCAGTTGTTTTGTATTTCTTGGCAACACTGGGATAAAGCTCCTTTGTTATGTGGTTTATTATCTCCCTGTTCTCTACAGAAAGCAGGATCGAAGTTCTAAGATACTGATAGCCTTTTATATGGGCGGGAACGCCTATCTGGTGCAGTATCTCGGTTACCATTACCTCTAAGTCAAGCTCGCTCAAACCCTTTCTTTCGCTTGCACGGCTGATCTCTAATTTTGCAGAACAAAGTTTGTCAATTCTCTCGCTAAGAACATCGTAGTCAAAAGGCTTTATCAGTATGCAGGCAGCGCCCGCCTCTATAGCCTCTTTTTCCATAAAGCCGTTTTCGTAATTCGCGGTTACAATTACCGCAGGCTTTTTGCTCATATTCTGATTTCTTAAAGCCTTGCAAACTGCAGGGGCGTCAAAACTCGGCATATACATATCCACTATGATAACATCGGGCAGGCTCTGCTTTGCCGCTTCTATTACTGCCTTGCCGTCCCTTGCACATATTTCCACCCTATACCCCTTTTAGCTCAGTATGTTTTTGGAAATTTTTGTTGTATCGCGCGGGTCCTCTGTCATTAAAAGCTTTATCTTTTCTGTCATTTTGTTCTCTCCTGTCGTTTATTGATGTGTCTATATTCTATCACCCGCTTTTTTCTTTTTCAATGAATTTCAACCCACTTGATTTTAAGTTTGTATACATCACTAAATATTCATTTTTGGTACATCTGCATAAATGTACGGCGCTTATCGTATTTTATTATATTTATTTTAATTTAGTCGAAACTCAAATTGCAAAAAACGACGCCTTTCGGCATCGTTTTCATTTTTATATATTTGCATTATGCAAAAAAGCTTTAAGTCGGTCGGTTTTGGGGTTATAGAAAAGCTCCTTGGGGTCGCCCTCCTCGGCAATGATGCCGCTATCCATAAATATGACCTTTTCAGCGACATCCCTTGCAAAAGCCATTTCGTGAGTAACGATAACCATTGTCATATCCGCCTCGGCAAGCCTTTTGATAACCGCAAGCACCTCGCCCGTAAGTTCGGGGTCGAGGGCGCTGGTAGGCTCGTCAAAGAACAGCACGTCGGGGTCAAGCGCAAGGGCTCTTGCTATTGCAACTCGCTGCTGCTGACCGCCCGAAAGCTCGCAGGGATAGGCGTTTTCCTTGTCCGAAAGGCCCATCTGAGAGAGCAGGTCGCGCGCTCTTTCCTCTGCGTCCTCGCGGCTTACTCCTTTTACAAGCATAGGTGCCTCTATAATATTCTGCATAACCGACATATGCGGAAAGAGGTTGAAATTCTGGAAAACCAGTCCAAAGCAGGAGCAGATCTCCTTTCGCTCGTCCTTTTCGGCGTAGACCTTATCTTTCAAAAGGTATTTGCCCTTATAGCATATACTGCCGTCGTCGGCAGTTTCAAGCAGGGTAGCGCATCTTAAGAGCGTTGACTTTCCGCTTCCTGAGGAGCCGATAATGGCAACCGCCTCGCCCTTTTCAACCTTAAAGGAGATGCCCTTAAGCACCTCGTTTTTTCCAAAGGACTTTCTTAAATCTTTAATTTCTAAAACAGTCATAGCCTACCCTCCCTTAATTATGATAGTAATTTAGCTTTTTCTCAATATATCCGAAAAGCAAGGTAAGCACACCGCTGAACAACAGATAGAATACCCCCGTAAAGAACAGAGGCCAGATAATACCGTCAGACTTAATGAATTTTTCTCCAAAATAGATGATTTCATAAACTCCGATAATTCTCGCAAGCGAGGTGTCCTTTACAAGCGTAATTATCTCGTTGGACATGGGCGGGATTATCCTTTTTACAACCTGCGGAAGAACAATGCGAAAAAACACCTGACTTTTGTTCATTCCCAGCACCTGACCCGCCTCATACTGTCCGCGGGATATTCCCTCTATGCCGCCTCTGTAAATTTCAGAGAAGTAGCAGGCATAATTTAAAACAAAGGCAAAAATAACTGCTACAAATCTTCCCTGAGAGCCTATTCCCCAGATATTTGTGCCGAAAATAAGTCCCGGTCCGTAAAAAAAGACAATGAGCTGAAGCATAAGCGGAGTTCCTCGCACTACCCAAACG
Source organism: uncultured Oscillospiraceae bacterium (assembly GCA_964508295.1). Taxonomy (GTDB): domain Bacteria; phylum Bacillota; class Clostridia; order Oscillospirales; family Ruminococcaceae; genus SIG578. Next base: position 6,037 of record CAZDSQ010000058.1, read on the forward strand.
ACTGCGCGGGTAAAAAGCCTGAGAGGCGCAAATTTACTCATTGAGCCAAATGATATAATAAGTCCCAAAGGAAGCGCGCCAAGAAGGGTTAAAACAAAAATCTCAAGAGATTTTCCAAAACCCTCCAAAAGCGCTTTTAAAACTGTTTCAAACATACAAAAACCTCGTATTTATAAACTCACACAAAGGCAGAGGGGATTTTCCCCTCTGCCTTTTTTAGACTATCGTCTAATTTTTACCACTCAACCATGGTCTTCTGAACGCCGTACTCCTCAGCAATTTCCATAAGGCTGCCATCGTCATAGCATTTCTTAAAGAACTTGTTAAGCTCCTCAGCAAGATCAGAGCCCTTGCGGAAGCCTACACCGTAATCCTCCTCAGTGAGAGAAACGGTCGCTACAAGATCGGGATAGCTTGTGCCCTCGCCTATCATAGCACCTGCCATAAGAAGATCGATAACGCAAGCCTCACTTGTTCCCGACTTGACCTCTGTAAGAGCGTCAGCCTGCTTGGGAACAGCGGTGTATTCCCAGCTGTTTTCAGCTACGATATCCTCACCTGCCGAGCCGTCCTCAACTGCAAAGCTTAAGTCCTTAAGGCTTTCCTTGGTTGTGTACTTGTCAGCAACATCACTCTTAACTACAACAACCTGCTGATTTTTGCAGTAAGGCTTAGCGGTTTCCATTCCCTTTAAAACCTCATCGGTAAGGGTCATACCGTTCCAGACACAGTCAACCTGATAGTCATCAAGCTCCATGATCTTCTTGCCCCAGTCAGCAAGCTCGACAAACTCGACCTCTACCCCAAGCTCCTCTGCAAACTTTGTTGCCATATCGGCATCAAAGCCGATCCAGTTACCATCCTCATCCTTGTAATCCATAGGAGCAAAATCGGTAATACCTACAAGCAGGGTTCCCTTATCCTTTACATATGCCATATCGCTGTCAAACTCTTTGTCTTTCTTTGTGCAGCCTGCAAAGCAAGCAACCAGCATAAATGCCGCCATTAAAAGTGATAAAATCTTTTTCATTTTTATTTCCTCCGTTTTGTTGGGGTTTATTTACTGTGATATTAGTTTACCACTTTAATTTGCTAAAGTAAATAGGCAAAATAACCTAACTTGCAGAAAGTTTTTTTGTTGTTATAGTATGTATTGCACAATTTACACTCCATAAAAGAATAAACGGACAAAAAAGGCGCTCAAAATAAATCCCGCAATATCCGAAGTAAGTGCTGCGGGAACAGTGTGACGAGTTCTTGAGATGCCGACGGCACCGTAATAGACCGCTATTGTGTAAAAGGTGGTTTCGGTCGCACCTGCAACAACACTTGCGACCCTTCCTGCAAAGCTATCGGCACCGTAAGTTGCCAATACATCTTCCAAAAGTGCTACCGAGCCGCTTCCAGAAAAAGTTTTCATAAGCATAAGCGGAAGCACCTCTGTTGGTATTCCAACTGTCTCGGCGGCGCCCGACAGGGAGCCGACAAGGGCTGAAAGAGCACCGCTTTCCCTCACCATTGTTATCGCGGTGAGCATAAGGGCAAGGGGCGGGATAAGATTTTTCGCAGTTTTAAGTCCATCTAAGGCTCCTGCGGTAAACTCCTTTAAAATATCCACCTTTTTAATATATGCAAAAACGAGGATAGAACAAACAACTACCGGAATTACATAAACAGTAAAACTCATTTTCTTCTTTTCCTTTCAAACAAAGGAATGATTTTTGCAACCAAAAGCCCAAGTACAAGCGAAATAACGCTTGTCAAAAGAACGGCGGGGAGAATATCCATAGGATTTTGTGCACTGTGTGCCGCTCTGATTACCGCAACTGTGGTTGGCAAAAGCTGAATTGATGCGCTGTTTATAACCGCAAAGCAGACCATATCATTGCTGGGTCGGTCGGGGGTGGGGTTTAGTTTGTTTAGCTCCCGCATAGCCTCGATGCCGAAAGGGGTTGCGGCGTTTCCAAGTCCCAACATATTTGCAGAAATATTAAGACCTATGTACTGGGCTGCTCTTGATTTTCTGTCAAGTTTAGGGAAAATGAGTTTTATAATAGGAGAAAGAAGTTTTGCGATTAGGTCACTTATGCCTGTTTTTTTAACTAAATTCATCATTCCGCTCCAGAAAACAAGTCCGCCCGCAAGCTTTATAACTAGGGTTACCGCCTGCGATGCGCCTGAAATTACAGCATTGGAAAGCTCGCTCGCTTTGCCTAAAAAAATTGAAAAAACAAAAGCAGAAAGTGTTAATACTATAATAAGAAGATTTATTTTTATCACCTCTTATCTAAAATAATATTCTTAAACAAGCGGAAACTTGCATTATTATAAAAAGTGTGATACACTATAAGATACATTTTACAGAAAGCAAGGTTTTAATTTATGAAAAATCCTATCGTTACTATAAAAATGAATGACGCCTCTCTTGCTCCTATTGAGATAGAGCTTTACCCCGATGTTGCTCCCAATACGGTCAACAACTTTATTTCTCTTGTTAAAAAGGGATTTTACGACGGAGTTATTTTCCACAGAGTTATTTACGGTTTTATGATCCAGGGCGGCGACCCGCAGGGAGTCGGAATCGGCGGCCCCGGTTACTCTATAAAGGGCGAGTTTGCGGCAAATGGTGTGGCAAACGAGCTTAAGCACTCAAGAGGAGTTATCTCCATGGCTCGCTCTATGAGCCCCGACAGCGCAGGTTCTCAGTTCTTTATTATGCACAAAGATGCCCCGCATCTCGATGGACAGTATGCCGCATTTGGCAAGGTAATCTCGGGCATCGAGAGCGTTGACGCTATTGCTGAGGTCGACTGCGATTTCAGGGACAAGCCTTTAGATGAGCAGATTATGGAATCTGTTACTGTTGAAACCTTCGGCGAAAATTATCCTGAGCCTCAAACCATCTGATACTCCGAACTTTAAGGGGACTATTTTATGCTTAAAAAGTTAACTGCGCTGGTTTTGGCGCTAACGCTTATTTGCACTCTTTTTGTCTCATGCAAAAACGACCCGCAGGGTGCTTCATCTGTTTCTCCATCTCAGGACAGCTCGGTTCCTTTGAAGAATACATCTTCTCAGGTTGCAAGCGGGAGCATAATTGACATAAAACCCGAACAAGTATATCAGTTAAAACGCAATAGTTTTTTGTCAGTCGATGAAAGCGGTAATTTGTTTTACTGCGGCGCCTCAGGCGGCATATATAAGCAACTTGCCGACAGTAACGGGCTTTCAAAAGTTTATTCAGGAAATGGATACGAGTTCTTTTCGGTCGACTGCTTTGAGGAGGACAAGATCTGTGTCGGCTTTAAAAGCAACAAGTTTGAGTCAAACTATATAATCTTTAACCTCAAGGATAAAACGGTTGCAAACGCAGTTTTAAACGACGACTTTGCAAATTCAAATGTTTACTCGCTCTTGCACCATGAAGATGCGGTTTATTTTCTTGCCAACCCCGACAGATACAACCGATTCACGCTCTATAAGCAGACCGCAGAAGAAACAAAGGCTCTTGTAAGCGGCTTGAACGAGTTCTTCGTTTGGGGCGAAAATATCTTCTATAATATAGGAAATGAAATTTACTCACTATATCTTAAATCAGAGCCTGCTAAAAGTGAGTTTATCTGCAGAACCGAGTACAGTTACCTTTCAGGATTTACAATCGTTGGAAATATGCTTCTGTATTCAACCGAAGACAGCACATATTTTACAAATTTTGTTTCTGGCGGATACTCGAAGCTTCCTGAGCGTCTTAATGTATGGACAGGAGTAGAGTCAGACACTCATGCATTTTTCTGCGGTACCAAGGGCGGAATTTATGCGCTTTCTCTTGAAACGGGAATTGTCACAAGGGTTTCTGAGTATACTGCGAGCAACCTTGAATGTGTTGACGGTTACCTCTATTTAAGTCCCGCAAAAGAAACAGACTATCCTGATATTGACAAATCGCTTATCATCAAAGACGGAATTTATCGTTTCTCTGTGTCCGACCTGCTTTCGCAGATAGAGCCCGAAAAGAACGAGGCTGCTGACGTTTCTTCGTCGCTTTCGCAAAGTGAGATAACCTCAAGCGGTCCCGCAATAGAGGAAGTTCCCCCTCTTGAACCGGAAAAATTCGGCAGATAGCACAACAAAAAACCACCTACTTGAGGCACACTCCGTAAGGAAGTGTGCCTCAGCTATATTCATGCAAAGCACGAG
>CAZDSQ010000059.1:0-9951 GCA_964508295.1 uncultured Oscillospiraceae bacterium
GGAGTGTGTCTCAAAGGCGGCTTTTTTTAATTTTCATTTAGTTTATCGAGTCTTTTATTTCTGAAATACAAAACGAGGTCCAATCCGACCATTGTAAGATTTAAGAAATAAAAGAAAAGGACGTACCATTTTTGCGAAAGGCTCTGCATATAAGCCTCATTTACAAACTTTGAGGCAATACCTGCTATGTAGCCACCGAATATTAAAAGCAGAAAGCCGAGGCTTTTTCCCTTTGCAGTTCTTGCTTTGTAAGACTTAACTACGTTAAGCGGCCAAGAAGCGCCAAAGCTGACTATCATAATAATTTCGAGTATTTCTGCCATAAAAACACCTTATTTCTACAAAACAAAAACCGTCATCCGACGGTTTTTGTTGATTTTTTATTTTCTCTTTTAGGGTCGCGCATAATTTTTACCGCGCTTCCCTCCTCAACGCAGGCACTATTTACTATAATCTTTTCAATAGTGGGGTCTGAGGGGGTTTCAAACATAACGTCGGTAAGGATTTCTTCCATAATTGCACGAAGTCCGCGGGCGCCCGTTTTATTCTTGATGGCCTTTTGTGCAACTGCCTTAAGAGCATCGTTTGTAAACTGAATTTCGACATTATCAACTGCGAAAAGGTGCTCATATTGCTTAACCAAGCTGTTTTTAGTTTCAGTAAGAATCTTAACGAGTGCATCTTCATCAAGGCTTTCAAGGCTTGTGATAAGGGGAACTCGGCCGATAAGCTCGGGAATAATACCGAACTTAATGAGGTCCTGCGGAATAACCTTGGAAAGCAGATTTTCCGCCTCTGCCTGAGCCTTACTCTTAACGTCAGCGCCAAAGCCTAAAGCCGAGGTCGAAACTCTTTTCTCGATTATCTTTTCAAGCCCGTCAAATGCGCCGCCGCAGATAAAGAGAATATTCTTAGTATTTATCTGGATAAATTCCTGCTGAGGATGCTTTCTGCCGCCCCCCGGAGGAACGTTTGAAACAGTACCTTCAATAATCTTAAGGAGCGCCTGCTGAACGCCCTCACCGCTAACATCGCGGGTAATCGAGCGGTTTTCAGAACGGCGTGCGATTTTATCTATCTCATCGATATAAATTATGCCGCACTCTGCCCTCTCAACATCGAAATCAGCCGCTTGAATGAGCCTTAAGAGGATATTTTCAACGTCCTCACCGACATAGCCTGCCTCGGTAAGAGTTGTTGCATCAGCGATAGCAAAAGGAACATCAAGAGTCTTTGCAAGGGTCTGCGCCAAAAGCGTTTTACCGACACCCGTGGGGCCCAAAAGTAAGACGTTGCTCTTCTGAAGCTCGACATCGTTTTGATTAGGATTATTTACGTTGTTCATAATGCGCTTATAGTGGTTATAAACCGCAACCGAAAGCGCAACCTTAGCCTTATCCTGACCGATTACATACTGGTCAAGAACCTCCTTGATCTGAGCGGGTTTAAGCACATTTATATCAACAGGGCGCTTTTTGTTTACTCTGCCTCGGACATTCTTAGCCTCGGGATAAAGCATTTTATTGCACAGATCAACACACTCGTTACAAATTGCGGCGTGAGGGCCTGCAATAAGGGTATCAACCTCGTCCTTGGTCTTACCGCAGAAAACGCAACGCTCTATTGTATCATTAACGTTTGGCATTTATATCACCCAATTTCAGTTACTTTATCTACGATCGATAACCTTATCGACAAGACCGTAATCGCAAGCCTGCTGAGCGGTCATAAAATTATCTCTCTCGGTGTCCTTAGTGATAACATCGAGAGGCTTACCTGTACGCTCAGAGAGAATCTGATTTAAACGGGATTTGATCTTAACAATATGCTCAGCGTGGATCATAACGTCAGTTGCCTGACCCTGTGCGCCGCCGAGAGGCTGGTGAATCATAATTTCGCTGTTGGGCAGAGCAAATCTCTTTCCCTTTGCGCCCGCAGCAAGAAGGAATGCTCCCATACTTGCGGCCATACCGATGCAAATGGTCGAAACATCAGGCTTGATATAATTCATAGTGTCGTAAATTGCCATACCTGCAGTTACAGAGCCGCCGGGGCTGTTGATATAAAGGTGGATATCCTTATCGGGATCCTGACCTTCAAGATAAAGAAGCTGGGCAACTACCAAGCTTGCAGTTGCGTCATTTACCTGATCGCAAAGCATAATAATTCTGTCATTTAAAAGGCGGGAGAAAATATCGTAAGAACGCTCTCCTCTGCTTGTTTGTTCTACTACCATTGGTACCAAACTCATTTAAAACCTCTCCTTTCGACTTTTTGTAAAAGTTTTAGAAACAAACCGTTCCGAAGCGGCATTTTCAGACACTTCGGAATGGCATTTTAAACTATTTTGGGGCTAAAATCCGAAGATTATTCAGCGTCAGCCTCTTTTTTTACTGCAGTTTTCTTTGCAGTTGTTGTTTTCTTAGCGGCGGGCTTGTTTTCACCCTCGCTCTTTGCAGCGGTTGTAGTCTTCTTTGCTGTGGTGGTCTTTTTAGCTGCGCTCTTTTTCTCGCCGTCCTCAGCCTTTTTAGCTGCGGTCTTCTTAGCAGGAGCCTTCTTTGCAGGAGCCTCTTTCTCGTAGGTCTTTACGGTGATAGCGGCGTTATCTCTTACAAAGTCGATAGCCTTCTGCATAGCGAGATCCTTCTTGATGTCCTCAGCAGGAATAAACATCTTGATCTGCTCGGCATCAATATTGTAGCTCTCTGCAACCTTCTTATACTCTGCATCGATCTCTTCCTCAGAAGCTTCAAGCTTCTCAAGAACAGCGATCTTCTCAAGAGCAAGGCGGATCTTAACCTGTCTCTCAGCCTGATCCTTGAAGGTGTTGCGGAATGCAGCCATATCCATACCGGTGTACTGGAGATAAAGGTCAAGCTTCATACCCTGAGCTTCAAGACGGCTCTGGAAATCTCTGACCATATCGTCCATAGCGTGCTCATACATGCACTCGGGGATCTCAGCCTTCATACCCTCGATAACTGCCTCGATAAGAGCATCCTCAACCTCAGCAGTTGCGGCGTTCTCAAAACGCTCTGCAAGCTTTGCCTCAGCATCCTTCTTAAACTCATCAACGCTATCGAACTCGGTAACGTCCTTAATAAACTCGTCGTCTACCTCGGGAAGCTCGCGAACCTTGATCTCATGAAGCTTACACTTAAATACAGCGGCCTTGCCTGCGAGCTCGGGAGCGTGATACTCCTCAGGGAAGGTTACGTTAACGTCAAACTCGTCGCCGATATTGTGGCCTGCAACCTGCTCCTCAAAGCCGGGGATAAACTGGTTGGAACCGAGAACCAAAGGCTGCTTTTCGCCCTTGCCGCCATCAAATGCTACGCCGTCAACAAATCCCTCATAGTCAATGATAGTGCTGTCGCCATTCTGAGCAGCTCTATCCTCAACATTGATTATACGACCGTTACGGTTACGAAGAGCGTCGATTTCTGCGGTGATATCATCTTCTGTTACCTTTTTAACGTTTTTGGTAGCCTTAATTCCCTTATAATCAGCAACCTCGACCTCGGGCTTTACAACTACGGTTGCCTTAAAGGTAAATCCCTTATCGTCAACAGAAAGTACCTCGATGTCAGCACGGTCAACAGGCTCGATACCAGCCTCTACAACTGCATCGCTGTAAGCTGCGGGATAAAGCTCATTTACGGCATCCTCATAGAATATCTCTTTACCGTACATTTTCTCGATGAAAGCACGGGGAGCCTTTCCGGGACGGAAACCGGGAACATTTATTTTCTTAACATTCTTGCGGTATGCTGCAGCGCAAGCTTTCTCAAATTCCTCTGCTCCAACCGAAATTTCAAGTTCTACCTTGTTTTTTTCGATTTCCTTTTTAGAAACTAATGTCATTTTACTTCCTCCTGATTTTGCATATGAAAAAATTATACTATTTTTTTCTCATCCAATTGATTATTATATCATAGTGCTTTTAAAATTGCCACCATTTTTTTAACTTTTTTTACATTTTTTCAAAGTTTTATGCTAAAAAATCTTGATTGGGACAAATTCAAGGTAATCGCAGGATACAAGGCGAAAATCCACGCCGTCATAAACACCGTCGACAGCGTATCTGTATGATGCGCCGTGAATGTGTCCGTAAAAGCATTTTTTAACGCTATATTTCTTTAAAACGTCATAGACCTCGTTGCAGATCTCCTCGGCATAAAGCGGCGGATAATGCAGGAACACTATAGGCTCTCTGCCGCTTTCAACACAAGGCAATATTGATGCTTCAAGCCTTTGGGCCTCTCTATCAAGGATCTTTTTATCGTGGACCTTGCCGTCCTCATTTATCCAGCCGCGCGAGCCGCAAATTCCATAATTTTCATCGTACGGAAAAAAATTGTTGTGCAGGATTTTCAGCGTAGTCAGCCCGTTCTCCTCAAAAAAACTTTCCATTTTCGAGCGGGAGGTCCACCAATAATCGTGATTTCCTTTAAGAATTATCTTTTGCTTGCCGGGCAGAGCATCAATAAATTTAAAATCCTCAAGCGCTTCGTTTAAATTCATTGCCCACGAAATATCTCCGGGCAAAACAACAATATCCTCTTCCCCTACCGTTTCCTTCCAATTCTTTTCAAGCTTTTCTACATAGTCCTGCCATCTATCGCCGAAAATATCCATCGGCTTATCGCAGGAGAAAGAAAGGTGCGGGTCCGAGATGCAGTAGAGCGACATAGCATCCTCCGTTAGTTTATTTTCAAACCTTCCAGAACTACCTTTTGCATATCCTCTTTTTCGCAGGTCATCTTAAAGCGAACCTCTTTATTCTTAAGTTCCTTAAGCTGAGCGGGAGCCTTGGTTTCAGTTGCATTTTCAAGAATGTCTATAACCGCGAACTCATCCTCAGCCACAGCGTCAGGAGAGATTGCAGAAAGAACGTCCCCTGCAAACTTATAGGGACTTGCAGTTGAAACTATAACAGTCTTGGTAAGGTCGCCCGTCTTTTTATAGTAATCCTCGTACACCTTGACTGCAACGGCGGTGTGGGTGTCGCAAAGATAGTTGTATTTTTTGAAGGTGTTGCTGATTGTTTCCAAGGTCTCCTCGTCGCTGCAGCAGCCGCCGACAAAGACCTCGTTTATCTTATTTTTTACATCCTCGCTGACGGTGTATTTGCCGTTTTCAGCAAGCTCTTTCATAAGACCTGCAACAGTCTTATCGTCCTTGCCGCAAAGCTCATAGATAAGTCTTTCGAGATTGCTTGAAATGAGGATATCCATTGAGGGCGAAACGGTTGTAAAGAACTTTCTGTTTTTATCGTATGTTCCGCTGCTTATAAAGTCGGTAAGAACATTGTTTGAGTTGGAAGCGCAGATAAGCTTATTTACAGGAACACCCATCTGCATAGCGTAATAGCCAGCAAGGATGTTACCAAAGTTACCTGTGGGAACAACAAAGTTTACCTTATCGCCTGCCTTGATATCGCCGTTTTTGATAAGGCGGCAGTAGGAAGCAACGTAGTAAACGATCTGAGGAACAAGTCTGCCCCAGTTAATTGAGTTTGCGCTGGAGAATATCATATTGTTTTTGTCTAAAGTTTCTCTCATTTCGGGATCGGTAAAGATTGCCTTTACTCCGCTCTGCGCGTGGTCAAAGTTGCCGTTGATTCCGCAAACAGAAACGTTTTTGCCCTCCTGAGTGTTCATCTGAAGCTTCTGCACCTTGCTAACGCCGTCCTCGGGGTAGAATACCATAATCGAGGTTCCGTCAACATCCTTAAAGCCTTCGAGAGCGGCTTTACCTGTATCGCCCGAAGTTGCAACAAGAATAACGATCTCTTTATTATCAAGAACTGTCTTTGCAGAGGTCATCATAAGGTGAGGAAGGATCTGCAGAGCCATATCCTTAAATGCGCAGGTGGGTCCGTGCCACAGCTCCAAAACAGATGCTGTGCCGCTAAGCTTATGAAGCGGTGCAATTTCGTCACTCTCAAACTTTTTAGCGGTGTATGCGCTGTTTACGCAGTTCTCAATTTCCTCTTTTGTAAAGTCAGTCAAAAACAGCGAAAGAACGGTTTTTGCGATATTTCTGTAGCTCGCAGTTGCCATAGACTCAAGCTGCTTTAAGCTGAGCTTGGGAATATCGCAAGGAACAAAAAGTCCGCCCTCCTGCGAAATGCCGTTTGCAATGGCGAATTTTGAGCTTTTTTCTACACTGCTGTTTCTTGTACTGTTGTAGTTCATTTTTGCACTTCCTTAAAGATTATTAACAAAAAAATTATAAGCATTATTAAATAAAATTTTATCGGTTATCTGCTTTGAAAAACCGTTTTCTACAAAAAACTCTTTAAGAGATAAGAGTTTTTGGTCATTGTCAAACTCTTCTATTACCTCGGCACCGTCAAAATCCGTTCCGATACAGAGAGCGTTTTCGCCGCCAAGCGACAAAATATGCTCGGCGTGGCGCAGAATGTCATATTTATTTGCTGATTTAGGGTCATTGTTTAAAAAAGCGGTGTAAAGGTTTAGACCTATAAGCCCGCCTCGTTTTATAATTTCCTTTATCTGCTCATCGGCAAGGTTTCGTTTGTGAGAGCAAACCCTTCTTGAATTGCTGTGGCTTGCGACAAACGGCTTTGTTGAGAGGGCGCAAACATCCTCAAAACCCTTGTCAGAAATATGCGAAACGTCAATCGTTATGCCGTTTTGCTCTAAAAGCGGGACACATTCCTTTCCAAAAGGCTTAAGTCCCCTGTTTTTTGCTTGACCAAAACCAAGTTCATTCTCTCCGTTCCATGTAAGGCTGAAAAGCTTTACACCTAATTTTGCAAGCCTTTCGATCTCACAAAGAGAGCCTGCAAGCACCGAGCCGTTTTCTACAGTTAAAACTGCACCAATCTTGGCTTTTTCAAGGCTGACCTTATCGGTAATCTGAGTAATTCTGTCTTTATAAAGCTTAAGCTGATTTTCAAATACTGCGTAGAGCCTATCAAAATGTACTTTAGCCTCCTGCCATTTTAACTCGTCGGGTGTAAAGACGGCAAAGCAGCGAATCACTCTATCGAATTTTTCCATATTCTCGAGCGAAACTGCAAGACAGGAACGCTTAAGATTATTTCCATTCTTTTCAAGCTCAAAAAGAGTATCACAATGAAGGTCAAAAAGCATTTACATCACCTTTTAAAAAGCATTTTCTATATAGTTATGCGTTTTAACCTCAATTTTTTCGCCTTTTTCGGTTACAATGATTTCAGAAACGTCAAACCTCGGCTGAAGCTCGCTCGGGTTATTTACTAAATAAAACTCAGCGGTTTTGATGCATTTTTGCTGCTTAAAATAGTCTACCGCCTCTCTCGGAATGCAGATGCTGTTTTCTCCGCGGGTCTTAACCTCAACAAAGGCAAGAATACCTTTTTTAGATGCGATTATATCAATTTCACCGTAGCGGGAATGGAAATTTCTTTCTAAAATCTTATAGCCGTGCTTTTTAAGGTATTTAGCGGTATAATCCTCACCAAACTGGCCGTGTGCTTTTGTTTTAGCGCCCATTTTTCCGAGCCTCGATGTATTTTTTAAGAAAACTCATTCTATGTATATCAGAAATGCCGTGTTCATCAAGCATCTGATAGTGGAGCTTTGTGCCGTACCCCTTATGCTTTTCAAACTGGTACTGGGGATATTTCTCGGCAAGCTCTAACATATATCTATCCCTTGAAACTTTGGCGAGAATAGAAGCCGCCGCAATGCTTTTTACCTTGGCATCTCCGCCTATCACATACTGCGACGAAATGCTGAGCTGTGGGGTTTTATTGCCGTCAATAAGGGCGTAATCGGCTGGAACTTTAAGTCCCTCAACCGCAGTTTTCATAGCAAGCATTGTGGCGTTTAAAATATTAAGCTCATCAATGGTTTTATGGTCAACTGCGACTATTTTATAGGCAAGTGCCTCTTTTATAATCTGCTCGAAAAGTATCTCTCTCTTTTTCTCGGTGAGTTTTTTTGAGTCATCAAGATCCTCAAACTTGCTATCGGGTTTAAGGATAACTGCCGCGGCATAAACAGGACCTGCAAGCGGTCCTCTGCCCGCTTCGTCAACGCCGCAAACGGCACTAAAGCCCTGCTCTGACAGAGCATTTTCCATAGGCTCAAAGTTTGCCACGCGACTCACATCCTTTCAACATCCTCGACCGACTCAAGAGATATTTTTCCTATTTTACAACCTCTGAACTCGTCAATTACTGCGATTGCGGCTCTCTCGGTGTTAATTTCGCCGCCCGAAATCCTCATACCGCGCTTTGCGCCGATTTTAAGGAGCAGCTCGTAGCCGTCCTCATCGTCCTCTATCTCTATATTATATCTATCGCAAAGCATCTGAGGATATTTCTCTTTTAATGTTTCGAGTAGGCGCACCGCAAGAAGCTCTATATCCATAATATCATCTTTTACAGCGCCTGTAAAGGCAAGGTGCTCGGAGACCTCTTGGCTTTCAAACTTTGGCCAGAGCATACCCGGCATATCAAGAAGCTGGAGCGAGGAGTCAACGTCGACCCACTGAATACCGCGGGTAACACCCGGTCTATCCTCAACCTTAGCTTTTTTACTCTTGGAAAGGCGGTTAATGAAAGAGGATTTTCCAACATTGGGAATTCCCACGACCATTACCTTAATTGCCTTGGCGCTCATTCCCTTTGCGGCTCTTTTTTCTATAAGCTCGCTAAGAGCGCGGCGCACCGCCCCCGGAAATGCGTTTATGCCTTTACCGCTACGGCTGTCTGTAACAACGGTTTCAATGCCCTGACTACGATAATATTCGCACCATCTGCGAGTTGTTTCACTATCGGCACAGTCGGCTTTATTTAAGACAAGAACTCTCTTTTTATTACCTATAAGCTTATCTATTTCGGGGTTTTTACTGCTTAAAACAATTCGGGCGTCACGAATTTCAACAACGGCATCAACTAAAGGAAGGCACTCTTTTATAAGGCGCCTTGTTTTTGCCATATGTCCCGGAAACCACTGAATTGACGGTGACTGGCTCATAGCTTTCTCACTTTCGTTTATTTTACAAGTCCAAATGTATCAAATGGGAAAATTCTTAGAAATGCTTTACCTATAATATACCTCGTATCGATCTCGCCTATACTCTGGCTTCGGCTATCGGTTGAGCCGTTTCGGTTATCGCCCATAACAAAAACGTGTCCCTCACTAACGGTAAACGGAAACTCGACGCTATCGTAAGGCACCTTTGTTGTAAGGGTGTTTATATACGGCTCTTCGAGCAGAATACCATCAACATAAACCTTTCCTTCGCTAAAATCAATATCCACAGTTTGTCCCTCGGTGGCTATAACCCTTTTAATAAGCGGACCGCCTATCTCGGTAGGCTGGGTTATAACGACTATATCGCCCTTTTCAACGCCTGTTATAGCAGAATTAACAAGGATAAGCCTATCCCCGTGCGTAAGGGTTGGCAGCATTGAGCTACCGTCAACCTGAGCTGAGCGGATAAAAAGCGTAAACACAAGGATAACGGCAATAAGCGAAAAGCATATTGCCTCAAACCAGTCAAATATCTCGGATTTGAGCGAAAATTCTTCTTTAACCTGCATTTACATTCTCACCTGCCAAAAATAATGATAGCAAAAAAGGGACAATGAAGTCCCTTTATAGTTGCCGTATTCAGTTGATCTGTTCCTTAACCTTAGCGGCCTTACCGACTCTGTTTCTGAGATAATAAAGCTTGCCTCTGCGAACTTTACCTTTTCTAACGATCTCAAGCTTGTCGATGTTAGGTGAGTGAAGGGGGAATACCCTTTCAACGCCTACGCCGTAAGATACGCGGCGGACTGTGAAGGTTTCGGAAACACCGCTGTGCTTGCGAGCGATTACAGTACCTTCAAAAACCTGAATTCTTTCTCTGTCGCCTTCCTTGATCTTAACGTGAACCTTAACGGTATCACCGATCGAGAACTGGGGCGCATTTTCTTTGAGGCAT
>CAZDSQ010000060.1:0-9934 GCA_964508295.1 uncultured Oscillospiraceae bacterium
GTCCATAAGATTTATGCGCACGTTTTTGAGGACCGTCGAGGACGCCGGTCCCTACAATTAAAGGCGTTTGGAGAAATCCAAACGCCTTTTTTGTTGGTCTTTTTGTTAGTCATCAATTTCGAGGAAGGAAACGTATTTCCACTCGCCGTCTATTTTTTTGATGGTCAGCATATAACTGTCGTTATATTCCAAATAGGCGCTTCCGCCATCCTCGTTTTTACGCCAATCCTTGCCTTCCACCCCGTCGGGCTTTTCATCTTCTAATTCCCAAATTGCAAATTCTGCCTGATACTCGTCTTCCGAGATCTTTTTGTGCATACCCTTGTACTCACAAATGCCTTTTGTCCACATACTGCCAAAAATTTGAATTTCAAATGCCTTGCTACTTGTATTATACCTATAGAAGCATCCCATTCCGATTATTTCGTCTATTTGCGAAAAATCATATTCGTAGCCGAATAGCTGTTTGGCATACATATTCAGATCTTTAACAGGAACGCTGTAACCTTCGTGATATTCAAAACGATGATCATAATTAGCATAAAGAAGCCTATTAAACTGAAGATAGTTGCAGATGAAAAGCGCCATATCAAGCGGGGGAATGTCCTTGAAATCGGCCTTGTCTTTAAATGCCGAGTAGTCGTCATCTACAGTGTCGAGATAGCCGACGGGAATTTCTGCAAACGCCTCTGCAAATTTTAGTAGCTCGGGGCCGCCGCCTATCGTTTCAAGCTCTTTGTCGAGCGTTGAGCTCGACTCCTCGATTTGAGATGAAGGCTTTGAAGTTAGCGTCGTTGACGAGGTCGGGGTTTCTGATGAAGAACCCTTTCCTGCCTCCTCGCCTTGACAGGCGCAAAGTGCAAAAACTAACATAGCCGCAAGCAATATTGATAAGATTTTCTTCATAGAAATCCCACCTTTCTTTTGTTTTATTGCAATTTCAGTATACTATATACTATTTTTTGTGTCAAGTAGATTATGCGGACAGTCGAGGACGCCTGTCCCTACAAATTCAAAATACACGTACAATAAACTCCGTAGGGGAACGGCCTATGTGCCGTTCCGTTTCGGCACGACACGCAGGTCGTGCCCTACAAATAAAAATCCCGCTCGGCATTGTGCCGAGCGGGGATTTGGTTTTGTTATAGATTCGAGTCTTTAGGCCTCTTCAACCTTGCCGCTACGGACTGCCTCAAAGTCCTCCTCGATCTCCTTGGAGGGAGCCTTTGTTAAGAGGGAAACTACAACGATGCAGATGGAAGAGAAGATGAACGCGGGAAGCAGCTCGTAAATTGCGAACACGCCGCCGAGCTGACTTATAACGAGCTTCCAGAGAAATACCATTCCTGCGCCGCCGACCATACCCGCGATAGCGCCGGCCTTATTGGTGCGCTTCCAGAACAGCGAGAAGAGCATAAGCGGTCCAAAGGTTGCGCCGAAGCCCGACCATGCGAACGAAACGATTTCAAATATAATGCTTTTCTCATCAAGGGCAATTACTATGCCGATCAAAGCGAGAACCAAAAGGGTGATGCGGGAAACCTTCATAACCTGCTTTTCGGTGGCATCCTTCTTGAATATGCCCTGGAAAATGTTTTTGGAAAATGCCGATGCGGCAATAAGAAGATAAGAGTCTGACGAGCTGATGGTAGCGGCTAAGATGCCTGCCATAACAAAGCCTGCTAAAATTGCGGGCAGAGAGCTTGTCGAAAGGGTGATAAAGATGTTTTCAGCGCCGCCCTTGGTTAAGTGTGCGGTGGGGAAGAGCTGGCGGCCCATAATGCCGATAAACACAGCAACGGAAAGGGAGATAACAACCCAAACAGTTGCGATGCGGCGGGAGCGCTTAAGCTCGTCTTCTCTGCGGATAGCCATAAAGCGAAGCAGAACCTGAGGCATACCAAAGTAACCAAGGCCCCAAGCCAGAGTAGAGCAGATCGACAAAAGGCCGTAATCAGAGGGCGCACTAAACAGCGGCTTGCCTGCCTCCACTATCTGCTGACCGTTTGCATCAAGGCTGGGAGTCGCAAGACCAAAGAACTCAAGAAATCCGGGGATTTCCTTTGCATTTTCAACAACAGCGCCGATGCCGCCTGCCTTAACAGTACCGATAACAACGATAACAACAAGGGCAATAATCATTACGATTGCCTGCATAAAGTCTGATGCGCTCTCGGCAAGGAAACCGCCGAGAATCGTGTAGAGCAGAACGAAGACCGCGCCAACGATCATCATAACAACGTAGGGAGCGCCAAACAGGGTGGAGAACAGCTTGCCGCAGGTTACGAAGCAGCTTGCCGCGTAAACAGTAAAGAAAATCAAAATGAAGGCGCCCGAAATAAACATAATTGTTTTCTTATTCTCTCGGAATCTGTTAGAGAAAAATTCGGGCAGGGTAATAGAGTTGTTTGCTCTTACGCTGTAGCGACGGAGGCGCTTGGAAACGATGAGCCAGTTTAAATATGTACCGATTGCAAGACCAATGGCTGTCCAAAAAGCATCAGCAAGGCCGAACCAGTAAGCAACGCCGGGAAGACCCATCAAAAGCCAACCGCTCATATCAGAGGCTTCGGCGCTCATTGCGGTAACCCAAGGGCCGAGCGAACGGCCGCCGAGGAAGTATTCCTCAGAGTTTTTATTAGCTCGCCTTGCGTAAATAACGCCGATTCCGATTACTATTGCCATATATATGACCATAGCGATCAAAATTTGAATAGTATTTCCGTCCATAATCGTACCTTCCTATGTTAAGTAAAAATATATACTATATAATAACAAAAAACTAAAAATAATGCAACTATATCTTAATTTTTCTCATTTTTATTTTTTCTAAGGGCAAGATAATCCTCTAAAATTATAACTGCGGCAACTGCGTCGACGGTTTTTTTGCGTTTTCGCCCTTTGACATCTGCTATATTTAAATAGGTGTGGGCAAGCTGTGTGGTGGCTCGCTCGTCGCAAAGGTCAACTGCGATATTTTCGCCGAGCATCTTACCAAGCTCCTGTGCAAAGGCTCGGCAGGTGAGCGCTCTGTCGCCCTCGCTGCCGTTCATATTCCTCGGCAGGCCGACAACAACAATTTCGGCACCAAGAGATCGGGCCTTTGCGGCAACCTTTTCAAGACGGCGCCGGGCATTATATTCCTCGATTACGCAAACGGGAGAGGCGAGCATTTCCATTTTGTCGCAAACGGCAATTCCTGTTCTTGCCTCGCCTGCATCAACCGACATAATTATCATACTAAAATCTCCTTACAAGCTTATACAAAAATTATACATCATTTTTTGTGAGCTTGCAAGCGAAAGGAAAAGAAAAGCAAGGGAGAAACCAAAATGAACAAGAGTGAGATACTTAAAAAGCGCAAAACTCTGTGTCAGCAAGCGGGAAAGAGCGAGTATTTCTTTTTCACCTCGATTTTGCTCTCGGCGGCTGCCTTTTGCATTATTGCCGTGCTGGCAACCGACCTTTTTATTAAGACTCCTGAGGTGTCGGCGGCTTACGGAGAGATGCTCGGCGGCGAGATTGCCATTAAAGAGGGCGAGCATCCCTTTTTAAAGGCATCGTTGACTGTTCTCAATTCCATTATAAAGTGGGCGGCAGAGAGCCTTCCGACGCTCGCAGTGTTTTTTGTCAGCCTCATTTTTATCGTCTGCCCCATAGAGCAGGGGACAATTCGCTGGAGCGCGTATTTGACCGAAACAGGCTCGGCACTTCCCATAGGCGCGATAATGTTTTATTTTACGTCGGCAAGGCTATATTTTTCGTCTGTGCTTTTAACGCTGAGGCTTTTTTTAAGAAAGGGCTTGTCCGCTCTCGGCTTTATATTCCCGCCCGTGTTCTGCATTTTTTTAAGCCTGATACTCGGCTCGGATTATTACGGTCAAAAAACCTTAGCGGGCGGCTGCCTTATTCTATCGGTGATATGGCTTTTGCTGTCTCTGGCGCTTTACCTCATTTTTTGCCAGCGGTATGCCGCCGTCCGCTATCTTTACGCTCTGGGAAGCACTAAAAAATTGTTTCGCCGATCGGCAGATATAACGCGGGAGCGCAGGGGCTGGTTTCTTATATATGAATTAAGGCTGCTACCAAATATCCTGCTTGTTTTGGCGGTGATTACGGCACCGCTGGCACTTTCGCGCATTATAGCGGGGCATTGCCTTGCCGTAAAAGAGGCAATAGCGGAAAAAAGAAAATGCCAAGCACAGTAAATTGCGTTTGGCATTAAAAGAGCGTGATTTTGTAGGGTGCGCGCCCACGATGCACCGTCGTTGCGGGCCGTCGAAGGCGCTGGCCCCTACAGTTTGGCTGAAGTTGGTTAAGTTTTAGCAGCCGCAGGATGCACAGTTACCCACGTTTTCATCGCCGAGGTCGAGTCTGGGCGGGAAGAATTGGTCGGTCGGAAACTTTATGCGGGAAAAGACCTCGCAGGGATTGCTCGGCTCGGGAGATGTGGTCGAGCACTCCTTGTCGGGAATGCAGAAATCGTAAACAGGAACCAGCATCTGAACGCGGCGTTCAAGCTGAACTATTGAGAAAAGTCCGAGGGTTACAAAAAGATCTTTCTGTGAGGCGGCACTGTCGATACAGCGCTCGCCGTTTCTGCCGAAGCAGGAGCACTTAAAGTAACAAGCCACAGAGTCGGGAATTTTAACGCTGCAGCAGGCGCTCTCGCAGGCGGGAGCAAGTCTGCTTGAAAGACAGATGGGGTCAACTACCTGAACCTTTGCGACAGGCAGGTTGTTGTTTTCACATATTTCGCCGCTACTGTCTGTAGAGAATACACGGACATTTCCCTCGCTTCCAAAGAGTATCGCCTTTTTCTCGGCAACGGCCACACCCTTTACTGTGCAGTTTGGCGACTGGGGCGTTGTAAGCTCTGCGGTTACCTCAAAATAGTATGTCATATCGACCGAGTAAAAGCCTTTGTTAAAGGGTACTGTGTCAACATCGATAAGTACATTCAGAACAGTAACATTTTTAATTTTTGCAGAGGTTGCCGCATCAACAACGCTTCTCTGAATGGCTTCGGGAAAGAGGACCCTCAGGTCTGTAAGACAGTCTTTGTCGCTGCAGGAATCGTAAATTCTGCCGGCGTCTATGCAAACTGCCTCTCTGAAATTGCCGTCGGCAAAAGAATTTTCTGCCATTTAAAAAACCTCCTTTATAAAATTGGGTTTGCATTTAAACCTTAGTATAGTTTATTCATCAGAGAGGTTTTTCGTTCATAAAAATAAAAAGCTCCTGTGATTTACAGGAGCTTTGCTTTTTCTAAAAGCTTTGCTTTGTCGTTTTCAACCTCGCCGTTTATAACTGCGGCGAGAAGCCTATCTAAAATATGCCCGATCTGCTTGCCCTCGATTTCCAGGGCGGCAAGGTCGCTGCCGCTTATTTTAATGGCAGAGAGCGAGTAGCACTCGCCGCGTTTTATTATATTTTCGGCGGCGGTTTTTGTTTTTTCAAGCTCTGCCTTTTTTAGCTCGCTCGCAAAGGCTGTTTCAAGTTCGATCAGCTTAAAAAACATTTCTTCTCCTATTTTGGAAAGCAGAGCTTTGATTTCTCTGCCGTTCATTTCTGCTTTAAGCGGCAGGTTTTCTATAAGGTTTTTTGTTTCAATGGTGGTCTTTTTGTCAGCCTTTAAGGCTTGCAGGGATTGTGCGGCGGCAGCGGCACCGATGTGATAGAAAAGGGCTGCAAACCGCAGAGAAAAATCCTCGGGGAGAAGCGGCAGGGCAGAGAGCGCGGCATCAAAATGCGGCGTTTTAAGAGCGGGCAGAATATAAAAAACGATTTGGCGAAATTTTGAAAGGCAGTCGGCGGCGTTTTTGCCGCAGAGCAGCTTTTTAAACTCGGAATAAATACGCTCCTTTGAAATAAAGTACAAAAGCTCGCGGTTTGAAATGCAAGCCTCGGCGGTTTTTTCCTCAACCTCAAAGCCGAGCTGAGAGGAAAAGCGCATGGCACGAAGAATTCGCAGAGCATCCTCGTTAAAACGCTCGTGTGCGTCGCCGACGGCGCGGACAAGGCCTTTTTCGAGGTCGGATTTGCCGCCGTAAAGGTCGATTATGCCGCTTATTTCGCTGTAGGCTAAGGCGTTGACTGTAAAATCGCGCCTTGCGAGGTCGGCACTTAAGGTGCCTGAAAAGCGAACGGCATCGGGGCGGCGGTGGTCGCTGTAAGAAAGATCCTCGCGGTAGGTGGTGATTTCGATGGGGTTACCGTTTACAACGGCGGTCACTGTTCCGTGCTGTATTCCCGTTTCGATAACGGTGATGCCGACGAGAGCTTTTTTAACTTCATCGGGCAGGGCTGAGGTGGTTATATCGTAGTCGGAGCAGGCTCTGTTTAAAAGGCAGTCGCGAACGCATCCGCCAACGGCATAGGCCTCATATCCCGCGCGCTCCAAAAGCGATATAATTTGTTTTACATAATCAGGCAGAAGCATTCTTTCACCCCTTTCCCTTTAAGTATACTCTACTTTTTTACAAAAAACAAGAAAAACGCACATCGGGAGGGTGAACCGATGTGCGTCTCTAGTGTCCAGGAGAGGACACCATGAAAAAGATTCTTGACACTCTCGGCTCTTGCGGTTAAGCCTTGAGTGTGATTGTATTATAACTCCAAACATTTTTAAATGTGTTAAAAGGTTGTGAATAAACTTTTAAAGTTTGATTTTGAATTTTTAAATTTCGTATTGAAAAACATAATAAAAAATGGTATACTTATTAAAGATTTTAAAAAGGAGGGGCAATATGCAAAAAAAGGTGGTCAAGAATCTTACAATGAGCGCAATCATTGCCGCTCTTTACACTGCACTTACGCTTATTGTAGCTCCCATCAGTTTTGGTCCGCTTCAGCTAAGGCTTAGTGAGGCGATGACCGTTCTGCCCGCCATCTGCCCGCCTGCAACGGTGGGTCTTACCCTCGGCTGCTTTATATCCAACATTTTCGGCTTTATTTTGGGGGCAAACCCGCTGGGGCTTATAGATGCGCTTGTAGGAACAACGGCAACCTTTTTGGCAGCGCTTTTAACCGCGCAGATAGGCAAAAAATGCCGCGGCGCCGCCCTTTACCTCTTGGCTCCTTTGCCGCCTGTGCTGCTCAACGCTCTCTTTGTCGGAGCCGAGCTTTGCATTGTGGTCATAGGGGACACCTCGGTGCCGACACTTTTAGCAACCTTCCTTTATGTAGGTTTGGGCGAAGCGATTGCTTGCTACCTCGGCGGCAGCGCTCTTTTAAAAGGAAGCTATAAGTATTTTACCGATATGTTTAAAGAATAAAAACTGCCCCGAACTTATGTTCGAGGCAGTAATCCCTCCGTCAAAACCTGCGGTTTTGCCACCTCCCTTTAGGCAAGGGAGGCTTTTTTATTGTGTTTTTAGTGGCGGCTTACAAATTCAAGAATGTCCTCAGTAACCTCTTTTTTGCAGGTGTCGTTTAAAATTTCGTGTCGGCAGTCCTCGTAAAGACGGATAAAAACATTTGCATCTTGTTTGTCTAATCGGTGGCGCACCTCTAAAACGCCCTTGCCGTAATTTCCAACAGGGTCGTCCTGCCCTGAAACGAGCAGAATGGGCATCCGCTTGTTTATAGAACTAAACCAACCGGGCTTGTTGCATAACTTGTTAAGAGTAATCAAGTCCTGTAGTGCACTGACGGTAAAATGAAAGGTGCAAAATTTATCGGCGGCGTACTTTTTGCGGATTTCGGGGTCTTTGGTAAGCCAGTTGTATTTATCGTCGTTGCCGAAAAGTTTGTTGTACGAGCCGAAAGCGAGATTTTCAACAAAGGGCGAAATATGCTTTTCACCGTAAATGGCGCGAAGGATTTTCAAGGCTGCAAGCCCTGCGCTCGATGCGGGGTTGGGGCCGCCCGTTCCCATAATTATAAGTTTATCAGGGGCGCTGTACATAACCGACGCCATACGAACTATAAACGAACCCATACTGTGTCCCATTAAGATATATGGCAGGTTTTTGCCGTATTCAAGACGCATGGCCGAAGCAAAGCAAACAACATCCGAAACTAAAAGCTTCCAGCCGTTTTTGGAGGCAATAAAGCCAAGCTCGCCATCGTCATTTGCGGTTTTTCCGTGACCTAAGTGGTCGTAACCGAAGCAGATGTAACCGTATTCTGCTATAGTGCGCATAAACTCGTCGTAGCGGTCTATATGCTCGGTCATTCCGTGAACGACTTGAAAAAGCCCCTTTGGCTCGTCGTCGGGCAGGTAGACCTTGCCCGCTAGGGTGTGGATTTTGTCAGAAGAAAGAACTCGTTTTTCGATTACTGTAACAGCCATAATATCCTCCTTTTCAGTGTGTTTTGCAGGCTCTCAGAGCGCCCTGCCAGCCATTTAAAAGTTTTTCGCGCTCGTCATCTGCCATATCAGGCGAGAAAACGGTCTGGTTTTGTGCTTTTGCGCATATCTCGTCGCGGTCTTTAAAGAAGCCTGTGCCGAGTCCTGCTAAGAGAGCGGCGCCTGCGGCAGTCGCCTCGCACAGCTCGGGGCGGTAGACCTTGGTGTTTGAAATGTCGGACTGAAACTGCATTAAGAAGTTATTATTACTGGCTCCGCCGTCAACCTTTAGGTTTTTGATCTCACTGCCGATGTCTGCCTGCATTGCGGAAATAACATCGTGGCTCTGGAAGGCTATCGACTCAAGGGCGGCTCTTATTATGTGGTTTCTGCCGCTTCCTCGGGTGAGCCCCGTTATAGTGCCGCGAGCCTCGCTGTCCCAATGGGGAGCGCAGAGGCCTGAAAAGGCGGGAACTATGTAAACCCCGCCGTTATCTTTTACCTTGCGGGCAAAATACTCGCTGTCCTTTGAGTCGGAGATAAGGCGAAGCTCATCTCTCAGCCACTGAATGACTGCTCCGCCAACAAAAACGCTACCCTCGAGGACATACTCGCACTTTCTGCCCTTTTCTGCGGCGGCAACGGTTGTGATAAGTCCGTGGCGGCTGAAAACTCGCTCGTTTCCTGTGTTTAAGAGAAGGAAGCAACCTGTGCCATAGGTGATTTTGGCATCGCCCTTGTTAAAGCAACGCTGACCAAATAGTGCGGCCTGCTGGTCGCCCGCAATACCGCTGATTGCAAGAGAAGCGCCCATTATGTTTGCATAGCCGTAAATTTCGCTGCTGCTCTTAATTTCGGGCAGCATAGAGCGGGGAATGTCCAAAAGGGACAAAAGCCGCTCGTCCCAGTCGTCATTTTCGAGGTTGTAGAGCATTGTGCGCGAGGCGTTGGTGCGGTCGGTAACGTGAACCTTGCCGTCGGTAAGCTTCCACACAAGCCAGGTATCGACTGTGCCGAACAAAAGCTCGCCGCGCTCTGCCTTTTCCCTCGCGCCCTCTACGTTGTCTAAAATCCACTTGATTTTGGTGGCGCTGAAATAGGCATCGGGCCTAAGTCCCGTTGCCTTTTCTATGTAGTCGGCCTCGCCGTCGTTTATAAGCTTTTGACAGAGCGGAGCAGTTCTGCGGCACTGCCAGACTATTGCATTATAAACAGGCTTGCCCGTCGCCTTTTCCCAAACGATAGTGGTCTCACGCTGGTTTGTGATGCCGATGCCCGCTATCTCGTCGGGCGAAACGCCGCTTTTAGCGATGCACTCGGTCAGCGTGGCGTACTGATTTGCGTATATCTCCATAGGGTCGTGCTCAACCCAGCTCGGCTGAGGATATATTTGGGTAAACTCGTGTTGGGACAGGCTCACGATATTAAGATCTCGGTCAAAAAGGATGCTGCGGGCGCTGGTTGTGCCCTCGTCAAGCGCAATTATATATTTTTTCATAAAGCACCGCCTTTTATTTCTTGATTTAATTGTAGCATATTTTATTTGATTTAACAATCCCCAAGAAAAGTCAATAGACAATAAGAAGATTGCCTTTATATCTTTGTAGGAGGGGTCAAGGGGCTTGCCCCTTGCCGCCAGAG
>CAZDSQ010000061.1:0-9892 GCA_964508295.1 uncultured Oscillospiraceae bacterium
TTGTAAATGTGTATACAATCATCTTGCACAGGTGTATACAATCATACTCTTGACAAGGCGCCGCCCCCTACAAAATATAAATTATATTGAATTTAATTTATATATAGCTCTATTGCCTTTTTGAGATTTTCAAAATAGTGGTCAAAGCCCTTGTCAGTGGGGTGAAGATAGGCGTCGGCAAAAAGGGCGGTATCGTGCGGCACAAGGTCTATTCCCGTAATGCAGATGACATTTTCAAGGCCGCTTGTTACCTCTTTTATGTAGCTGTCGACAAACGAAAAATCGTCAAAACCCTTGCCCTCCTCGTTTATATCGCCTCGCCAAATGGGCGTGATGGCGAAAATTTTTGCCTTGGGGTACTTTTCCGAGAGTATCTCGTAGAACTTCTTGCAGTTTTCGGTAAAATATTCTTTGGGCTTTTTACTCCAATCGTTTGTGCCGTAGGCGACGGTTATGTAATCGGGGTCTATCGGCTCATCTGCGAGAGCCAAATCGGGATTAAAGAACTCGCCGCCGATCGCCTTGCAGTACTCCTCTGCGCCGAGCAGGTCGGCCAAGCAAAACGCATAGTGGTTTTTGGGATGAACGCTGTCGTAGCCGTGGGTAATGGAGTCGCCAAAGGAGATGTATTTTTTTGTAGGTTTTACCGCCTCTACAAAGCTCTCGCCCGAGAGGCTCAGCCCCTTGATTTTGGATATGACCGACCAGGGACAAACAATTGTAACCACCTTTTCGCCCTCGGGGAGATCAAAGTTTCTGCTATGGTCGCCGAGCGGAAACTTCTGCACCGTGTAAGCGCCGACTGGGTCTGTATCCTTAAAGTTATTAAGGCTGCCTAAATACTTGCCGTCTACCAAAACGTCATAGGCGAAATACGAGCGGGTTGCGCCAACTTGCGAGGTAACCGACAGGAAAAGCGACAGGGCGTCGGTTTTAAAGCAGAGCCTTATGCCCGCAGGGGTGTAGCTCTTTCTTATAAATTCCTCGGTTTTGAGGGCGAGCGTCTGCTCTCTTGTAAAGCGGCGAAACTCGACAGCTCCGTCCTTTTCCAAAACCTCCTCTGCCCCGAGGGCAACCTCTCTTATTTTATCCACTGTGAATTTCATAATTTTTCCAGACAAGAAAAGGCTCAAAAATGAGCCTTTTAGAATTTATTTTTTGTTTTTCTTAAGATACTCGTCAATTATTACTTCAAGAAGATTATTTACACTTCTTTTTTGATTTTCGGCCTCTGCTTTGAGTTCTTTAATAACCTCTGCAGGAAGCCTCAAATTCACCTGAATTTTATCGGTCATGCTATCACCTCGGTATCATTATATACCACTTTTGCACAACAAACAAGATACCATAGTGGTACCATTTTGTTTATTATGTAGATTTTTTCTCAGAGCACTTGAAAAAATTTTTGGTTTTGCTATAATAGTGGTACCACTTAAGCATGAGGAGAGTATTATGACAAAAGTAATTTCGGCATTATGGAACGGGAACCTACACCCCGTAGAAAAATTAGGAGTTTATAATTCTGAAATAAAAGAACTTGAGGATTTAATACAACGCAATCTCGAAAAACTCGAAAATGTGCTCGACCAAAACGCAAAAACCATTTGTGAAAAGTATACCGACTGCATAAATGAGTATATTTATCTTTGTTGTGAGCAAGCCTTTTCTGATGGTTTTTGCCTTGGAACAAAAATCACTGCGGAAGCCCTCAATTCATTAGACTAAATTATATAAGAACTATTGATTATTTTTTCTTGTAGGGCACGACCTATGTGTCGTGCCGCCGGTACGCAAAAAATAAAACGGAACGGCACATAGGCCGTTCCCTACAAAATATAATATACGTTGATTTTAAATGCAAAAAGAGGCTCTTACAACAAAGAGCCTCTTTTTTATTTTAGTAAAGTCTGTTAACTGTTACGTTGGTATCCCAGAGGTTGTAGTCGATCTTGCCGGTGTAGAGCGGCAGGAGTTTTTCTTCAAGCTCGGGGATGGAGTCTATCTTGCCGTCATGGTAGTCAACAAGTCTGTCATAGCAGTTCTTAATTCTTGTCATAAGGCCGCCGATGCGGATATCCTGAACGTCAAAGCCGTGGGGTTTTTTCTCGGTGTACCACTGATTGCGGTAGGCGTAGTAAAACTCGTCAAGCTTTTTAGAGAGCTTTTTGTAATCTGCGATAAGGGCGTCGATGCCCTCTTTGTTTCCGCTCTCGTACATTTTTCTGGTGCGAACGCCAAGCTCGGTCTTAATTGAAAGCGCCGAGCAGAGCTTAGATGCGGTGTCAAAGAGATAGGAAAACTCGCCCGTTCTCTTGGCGGCGTTCTTAAGCCTTCTTGCGTAGGAGGCGTAGGTTTTGCCCTCACCCTCTGTAATTGTGGTGTCAAAAATGCCGAGGAAGCAGTCGTTATAAAGGCCGTACTTAGAGGGGTTTACGATTCCCTTGTTCTTAATGACCTGATCGGGCAGGTCAAGGAGCATAAAGTCATCAAACTCGTAGCCGACCCACTCCTTAAACTTTGCCTTGACCTCACTCATTTTGGTGATGCCCTGAGCAAGACAAGCGCCGTAGCAAAGGGTAGGAAGCATTGCAAAGTTAGAGGCCTCGTCGCCGTTATCGCCCCACATGGTGAGGAACAAATTGCGAATGTTGTTGGTTTTGCAGGATGCGACCGCCGCCTTGGTCGTTCTTATCGAGAAATCGTTGTGAGCTGTAAAGCCGCTCCACTTCCAAGCGCCGCCCGCAACTGCAACTCTGTCGCAGACCTGCTTGGTACCCTTTAGCATAAGGTCGTAGGTCTTTTTCTCGGTGTGGTAGTAATCCCAATAAACGAGAGTAACGCTATCGGGAACCATCTTCTTAATAGAGGGGTCAAACTTAACGTCGGTGGCATAATACTCGCCGCCCGAAGCAATTCTGTGGAACATATCGCTCCACATCATTGACTTAAAGCCGTACTTCTCGGTAATCTCAACAACCTTGGCAAGATGCTCTAAGAGAATTTCAGTCTTGTCGCGGTTGCCGTGAAGGTCCATATACTTGCCTCGGCCAATCATGTGCGCCTCGTCCATGCCGATGTTTATCTTATCGGTTCTAAGGCACTTTCTCAAGGTTGAGATCATATTTTCAACGAGGGTGTATGTTCTCTCGCTTTCGGCAAGCAGAATGTCATCAGCATCGCAGATCTTCTTATACTCGGGCCAGTGGAAAATGGCATTTAAATGAGCAAGAGTCTGCATACAGGGCACAAGCTCGAGGCCGAGCGAGAAAGCGTAATCGTCAAGCTCGCGAAGCTCGTCCTGAGTGTATCTGCCGCGCAGGTAACCGAAATATTCCTCGCCGTCTACCTCGTAGGTGTCCTCAATATAGAGCATAACCTGATTGTAGCCCATCTTTGCGATGATGGACATAAACTTTTTGAGCTGGGGCAGGGTCATAACCGCGTTTCTCGAACAGTCGACCATAGCTCCCAGGTAATCGAAATTTTCTTTAATGTTTGCCATAGCGTTTTCTCCTTTTACATTCCAAGGGCATTCTTTATATAAAGATAATCGTTTGTGAGAATGGTGTCAATACCCATTTCAAGATATTTTTTAGCCTCGTCAGCATCGTCGGCATAGAAAACGTTACATCTGATGCCGTTTGCGTGAGCCTTGTCAATCATTTCCTGATTAAAATAAGGCTTAAATAGCTGAACCTTATTGCAGCCAAGCTCGATAGCTCTGTCAACAATTTTCCAAGGCTCGCTGCCCGCTCCAACACAGATGTTTATATCGGGGGCGTACTCTTTAAACTGACGGATAACGCCGTCGTGCGAGATCATAAAGTAGACGTGCTTTTCGCAGTCGTACCTGCGGATAAGCTCGACTATCTTTTTCATAGCCGCCTCGTCGTACTCGTCAGAGAGGGTCTTTACGTGGATATTCATAACGGTGTGTCCTGCAAACTTTTTAAGAATATCTTCAAACTTAACGATTTTAAGTCCCTTAAACTTCTCGCCGAACTTGGCACCGAAATCGAACTCTTTTAATTCATCAAAGGTCTTTTCATAGACCTTGCCGCTGCCGTTACTTACTCTATCCAAGGTTGCATCGTGGCAGGAAACTATCTCTCCGTCAGCAGTAGGCCAAAGGTCAAACTCTATCTCCTCTGCGCCGAGCGCTATTGCCGAGGAAAATGCGGGCATAGAGTTTTCGGGGGCGACGGTGTTAAAACCGCGGTGGGCGCAGATGCGCGGGTAGGTCATAAACTCGTCAAAGGGAACTATGAATGCGCCGCCGTTTCTGTAAAGCCAAGGCCTTCTGCCCTCTTCTATGTACTCGTAGTGAGCCTTAAGAGCGCCTCTGAAGCCTGCGGGCTTGTAGTATTTTTTATGGGGGTCAATCTCGCAGCTCTCTTTACCTATGCGGCTCTTCATGTCAATTAAAACCTCGCCGTCGGGAGCGATAACGCAGCTACAGCCGCAAATCTCACTCTCCTCACCGAGAGAAACTGAGGAGCGGATAAGGTAGGCGTTGGTGTTGTAGCAGAGGAAGCGGTTGATTATCGAAAGCGCCTCGTGGCTGTCAGAGCGCTGGTGCGAGCAGCCGATGATAACGTCAATATTCTTTCTGGCTAAAGGCGCAAAGTTCTCGTAAAAATAAAAGTCATAGCAGGTCATAAAGCCAAAGCGGATGCCCTCTATCTCGATAACGTAAGGCTCGTCGGGCAGGTAACTATAGCCGACGTCAACCTCGTTGCCGCCCTGCGACTCGGTTTTAACCTCGCTGGGTGCGGGGTGAGCCTTGAAATACTTGCCGACGACATTTCCGCTTCTGTCAATAGCGTGGGTGGTGTTTCTATATCCCGTTTCGGTCTTTTCGGCAGCGTTTACAAAAACAATGGCGTTACATCTTATTGCGGCGGCCTTTGCCTTGTCCATAATAACGCTGTTATATTTTTCTATAGCCTCGTGAAAGCCTTTTTTAGAGCCCTGCACGGCGGGAATATCGCTGTACTCGGGCAGCACAATAAGGTCGTGAGAGCCGTCGCACTCATCTAAGAGCTTTACCATCTCGTCAAAGCACATCTGGGTGTCGTTCTTATCAAAGCTGTAATAGGGCTGAATAATGGTTACCTTCATTTTTCTTCTCCTTACATAAGTGTAGCTGATTATAAAAATTACTACCTATATAATAGTGCATTTTACCGCCAAAAGTCAATGAAAAAGAGGCAAGTTTTACCCTGCCCCTTAAATATTTATTCTGTAACAGCCGCCTGCGGTTCATTCTTTTCCTCGGCCGCCAATGATCTCTTTTTCTTGTCGTTTATTATATTTATAGCGCTTACGCCGAACATTCTAATAAATATAAGTGTAAAGCCTATTATATGGAAGGGCAGAATCTTTTCACCCTCAAACACCGCACCCACAAAAATGGTGGTAAGGGTTGAAACTCCGCTAAACGCCGCCATGGTAGAAAGCTGAAGCTTGGAAACAGCAAAATTGTTCATTCCCGTTGCAACGATGGTTGACAAAACCGCAAGGAAAACAAAGCCTATCATATTCTCGACGCTCAAAAACGGCTCAAAGTAATTTAAGATGTTGCCATTTATAATATGTCTTACAACATTTACGAGGTTAAAGGCAACCGTGCCGAGTATTACCGAGGTGTAGGTTATCTCCATGGCGTTAAAGTGCTTTGAGCTTTTTCTCGAAAATGCCAAAAACAGCGAGCCGCACAAAACCGCAAGCACTATAAAAATAATTCCGAGCGGGGTATCCTTTCCCTCGCTGGCGTGGGTGTTAAAGGCTATGTACATAACGCCGATCATACCTACCGCAAGAAGTACCATCTGAGCAGGCGTTGCCCGCTCCTTTAAAATAAGCATCTCGCAGATGCAGGCGCTGATTGGACCAAGTGCGAGGATAACGGCGGTGGTAATTCCGGTACACATCGAGATTCCCATGGTCTCAAAAAACATATACAAAACAGGCTCGAAAATCGCCGCAAGAAGCAGTGAGGAAAGGTAAGGCGTGCGCTCGTTTTTCTTAAAAAGGTCTTTAATGCCGACCTCTATCTTGACAATCTTTGCAACCTTTAAAAACCACATTACAACAAAGCTCATAAGAAAGCGCAGAGCCAGAATGTCAAGAACGTCGACGTTTGTCGAGAGATGCGAGGTGAAAAAGACCGAGCATCCGTAAACCATATTTTTAAGTACTGTAAAAAGATAGGCTAAAAAGGTCATAATTTTCTCTCCCGAGTGTTGACAATTATTTCTGGCTACTGTACAATCATACTGTAATATTTTGGCACATTCACGTCAAATAATACCTAATTTATGCCATTTTTTGTCAGGGGTGAGAAAAATGCATGCGCATTTCGGAATTGAGCGTGAGCGTCACAACAAGCTCTTCTACAAGCAGTACCAAAACGACAAGGGCGCATTCCACTTTCACTCGCAGATCGAGCTTTATTTTGTCGACGAGGGCGAAATGGAGGTCGTTGTAAACCACCAGCGCAAAATATTAAAGGGCGGCGAGATGTCGGTTTCGCTTAGCTACGATTCGCACGCTTATAAGACGCCCCAAGCCTCTAAATCCAGCGTTCTTATAATTCCGCCTTATATCTGCGAGGAGTTTATCTCGGCAATAAGGCACAAGAGGGTTACAAACCCGTTTATCACCGACAAGGAAACCGTTAAAAAGATAAAGACCTATTATAACGAAATTTTAAAGGGTGAATGTAACGAGATACGGCAGCTCGGCTACATATATGTTATTTTGGGAATAGTTATGGAGAGCATCGGCTTTGAGGATGTTGAGTCCTCGGTTGAGCCCGAGCTTTCCTCTCGGCTTCTCTTTTACCTCAATGACAACTTTAAAAACGATATTTCCTTAAAATCTCTTTCCCATGCCTTTGGCTACAGTCAAAGCTATCTTTCAAGATATTTCAAGTCCTGCTTTAACATTGGCATAAACCAGTATCTTACTATTATCAGGCTGAAAAACGCCATACAGCTTATGCACGAGAAAAAGCACAGCATCACCTACTGCGCCCTCGAGAGCGGCTTTAACTCAATGCGCACCTTTTACCGTGCCTTTGAAACCGAGTTTAACTGCTCCCCCAAGCATTATTTAGAGCAGGTTTAAAAACATATCTATGTTTATATTGTAGGGACCGGCGTCCCCGACGGTTCATACAAATTCAATTTTCCATTTTCAATTTGCAACAAAATTCACAATACTACGTCATTAGAGAAATTTACCCATTGATATAATCTTTAATTTGTGTTATACTATGTATACCACACTTAAAACCGCATATATTTGTACCGCAGGAGCCTGTCCATTTGGGAAATTGCAGGCTTCACTTTTTGCATTGCTTCTGTGGTATATGCATAAGGTTTTTTGTGTGGTAGCAAAACGAGGTCTCGCATTTTTCAGTGTGTGCGACCTCGTGTTGCGCACACTTTTTATTTTAGGGGGAAATGTATTGAAAAAAGTACTGGTACTTTTAAGCGCTGCTGCACTTGTTTTATTATCAGCGTGCAACGAAGAGAGCGCCGCCTCAAGCGCTATTACAGCAAGTGAATCGGCAAGCTCACAAATAACTCAAACCGAAAGTAGCGAAACTGAAAGCGTAAATACCGAGAGCGATTTCGAATCATCGTCGTTTGCAAGTTCAATCCTCGAGCCATCTTCACAACCTGAAAGTTTGAGCTCTCAAACCTCAAAACCGAAAGAATCCTCGAGCTCAACTAAATCTGAGGCCGAAACTGTTACAAGCTCACAAGCTACAAAGCCTTCCTCATCCCCTTCCGCCTCAACCAGCAGTCAGCCGGCAGAATCACAGAGCCCGAGCATTTCCGAAAAAGACGCTTTAGCTTGTATTGATGTCTGCTTGGTTTCGGATGTTACAAACGCAGAAAACGATAAATGGAATTTTATAGCTGACTACATAATTTTTGAAAGCAGCACAGCAAAATATGCAATTAAAGATATAGAAATAATCTCAGTGTTTGTTGACGGAGACGGTAGTGGGGATAGCTGCGAAATAAAAAAAGCATCGCCGCAAAAAGCCAGAAGCATATCCGAGATGCTTTGGGACCCCGAGGTAGATACGTCCTACGAGAGCATGTTGGCTCAAAATAAATGGAGCAAGGAGCTTTCTGCTATAAGGATAAGCTCACCATATATGTCGCAGGACAATGACCGGACTAATTTGACTCTTGCTATGACCGTAACCTTCGATAATAACATTAAAGTCAATGTAACCTATGTTGCGGCGCAGGGTATGGGAGAGGGCGGTCCATTGTGGAGTTGCCTTTCCGATTCTGATTTTGCCTCATAAATTGCGGTCTGTGTGCCGTTCTGTTTGCGGCACGACACATATCGTGCCCTACGAAATTACATAAAAAAGGAACCCGTGAGGGTTCCTTTTTTTGCTTTACTTGTAGAAATTGTTTGAGCGGGTTACTGTTGCAGGGGGCGCAAAGTCAAGCTTTCTATCTGCGATCTCAAGAATATCCTCAGGCTTTATCCAGGGCTTATCCTGAATTGCGCTGGTTTCCTCGTGGGTCAGATAGCCCTTGTATGCAGTAAGGCTTCTTCTGCAATATCCGTCCTTTACACAGCACTCGGCAACTCCGTCATTAAGAATACTCATGATCATAGGGAGCATCTCTGCGGCGTAGGCAACCGAGGTTGTGTTTGCAACTGCGCCGGGAATGTTTGAAACGCAGTAGTGAACAACGCCGTTTACTACATAGCGGGGGTTGTCGTGGTGGGTTTCGTGGCTTGATTCAATAGCGCCGGGGTCGTCATTTGAAATGTCAACAAGCACAGAGCCGGGCTCCATAAGCTTTAGCATCTCCTTGTCAATAAGGAAATCCCTTCTCTCCTTGGGCCATTTGACGCAGTTAAGCACCATATCGGTCTGCGGCAGAACAGATGCAATAGTTTCCTTATTGCAGAGCATCGTGCTGATAGAGCTGTTGTACTGTGTTAGGAGCTTTCTTAAAACGCCGACGTTTATATCCATAACTGTGCAGTTAGCACCGAGCGCGTGAAGCACCTCTAAAGCGCCCTGACCTACAACGCCACACCCTAAAATGAGGATGTTCATTCTGGGAGCGCCCGCAAAGCCGCCGACGTATTTGCCCTTGCCGCCGTTAATGGTGAGCATAGACTCAAGGCCGAAAAGTGCGCCCTGCTTGCCTGCCGCCTCGCAGTTGGGAGAGCCGAATCTGTGGGCATCCTCAGCGGTGAAGGCGATGCACTTGCTCTTTAAAATGGCATCGACCTCCTCGGGATGACCTGCGGGGTGAATACAGCCTAAAATTATTTGATTTTCTCTCATCAGAGGATACTCGACGTCGGTAAATTCCTTTACCTTAGCAACCATATCACAGCCTGCCCACATCTCCTCCATAGTGTCAACTATCTTGGCGCCCGCCTCTGCATACTTTTCGTCGGGGAAGCCCGCGGCCTTGCCGCAATCGTGCTGTGCCCAGACCTCAACGCCTGCGGCAACTATACTTTTAACCTCAGTGGGTGTGCAGATAACACGAAACTCGCCCTCTTTTATATCCTTTAAAATTCCAAAAATCATTTTTACTGCTCCTTTTTGGCTTGATAACTCATTCTAACATAAAGAATTTGTCATTTTCTTGCCAAATATACCCAAAACTGTGCCAAAAACTTATTTTAGCGTGCCTATTTTTGTTTTTTGCAGAGATTTATGAAATATTCAAAAATCGGCGCGCCGTCGGCGGTGTCCTCACGCCACTCTGAGTAGCACATTCTCTCGGGGTGAAACTGCGCCGCAAAAACGGCATTTCAAGGCGCAAAATAAAAAAGCAAGCCAAAAATCCTGAATGCGAAATTAGTGAAGAGTGAAAAAGTAAAATCC
>CAZDSQ010000062.1:0-9858 GCA_964508295.1 uncultured Oscillospiraceae bacterium
GCACCAAGCTTTGATGGATCATCCGAGAAGCTGTACTGAGTTTTTGCAATACATACAGGGCACTTATCAAATCCAAGTTCGGTAAGCTGAGCGATCTGCTTCTTGGCATTAGGCATAAATGTTACGCCATCGCCGCCGTAAACCTTTTTAACAACTGCTTCGATCTTTTGCTCGATTGTGGTGTCAAGCTCATAAGAGAAGGTGAAATCACCTTTTTCCTCTTCACAAAGACGAACAACCTCTTTTGCAAGCTCTTCTCCGCCCTTACCGCCTTCTGCCCAAACAGTTGAAAGAACGGTATTAACGCCAAGTTCACGGCATTTTGCAATAATGAAATCAATTTCCTTATCGGTATCTGTCGGA
Source organism: uncultured Oscillospiraceae bacterium (assembly GCA_964508295.1). Lineage (GTDB taxonomy): Bacteria > Bacillota > Clostridia > Oscillospirales > Ruminococcaceae > SIG578. The sequence goes on from CAZDSQ010000062.1 coordinate 364, forward strand.
AAGCGGTTAACTGCAACAACACAAGGAAGCTTGTAAACATTCTTGATATTTGAAACGTGGCGAAGAAGGTTGGGAATGCCTCTTTCGAGTGCAACTAAATCCTCGGTTGCGAGCTCGGTTTTTGCAAGACCGCCGTGCATTTTAAGAGCACGAACAGTAGCAACAACTACAACTGCATCGGGAGTAAGACCAGCCATACGGCACTTAATATCAAGGAACTTCTCTGCACCAAGGTCAGCACCGAAACCAGCCTCTGTAACGGTATAATCACCCATTTTAAGAGCAAGTCGGGTTGCCATAACAGAGTTACAGCCGTGTGCAATGTTTGCAAAAGGTCCGCCGTGAACAAACGCGGGAGTTCCCTCGAGGGTCTGAACAAGGTTAGGCTTTAACGCATCCTTAAGGAGAGCGGTCATAGCACCTGCAGCGTTAAGCTGGCCGCAGGTTACAGGCTTATCATCATAGGTGTAACCAACGATAATTTTTGAAAGACGCTCTTTTAAGTCTGTAATAGAGCTTGAAAGGCAAAGAACAGCCATAATCTCAGATGCAACTGTAATATCAAAGCCGTCCTCACGGGGAACGCCGTTTGCCTTGCCTCCAAGTCCGTCAACTACAAAGCGAAGCTGGCGGTCGTTCATATCAACGCAGCGTTTCCAAGTGATTTTACGAACATCAATATTAAGAGCATTTCCCTGCTGAATGTGGTTATCAAGCATAGCGGCAAGCAGATTATTTGCTGCGCCGATTGCATGAAAGTCGCCGGTAAAATGCAGGTTGATATCCTCCATAGGAACAACCTGAGCATATCCGCCGCCTGCAGCTCCGCCCTTAACGCCGAAAACGGGGCCGAGCGAGGGTTCACGAAGCGCAACTGTTACGTCCTTGCCTATTCTTTTAAGACCGTCTGCAAGGCCGATTGTGGTGGTGGTTTTACCCTCTCCTGCGGGAGTAGGAGTAATTGCTGTTACAAGGATAAGCTTTCCGTCTTTTTTATCAGTTTCGTTTAAAAGAGAAAGGTCTACCTTTGCCTTGTATCTGCCATATTGCTCGATATATTTTTCATCAACGTGCGCAGCCTTTGCAATCTCGGTTATAGGTTGCATTTGGCACTCTTGTGCAATTTCAATATCAGATTTAAATCCCATTTTTACATCCTCCGCTCTTATTTAAAGTATTTAACAGCCGCCTCGAACATACGAATATCGTAATTTCCAGGTACATTGCTGTAAAGGCCCTCGCCTATACGCTCACTATGTCCCATTTTTCCGAACACTCTGCCATCGGGAGAGGTAATTCCCTCAATAGCATACATAGAATCATTGGGGTTAAAGTGAACGTCGCTTGTTGCATTGCCGTCAAAGTCAACATACTGTGTTGCAATCTGTCCGTTTTCGGCAAGCTTTTTTATAAGCTCTTCGCCTGCCAGAAATCTTCCCTCGCCGTGAGAGATGGGAACATTGTAAATTTCTCCAACCTCGCACATAGACAGCCAAGGAGATTTATTAGAAGCAATTCTTGTTCTGACAATTCTCGACTGGTGACGCGCTATTGTATTATAGGTAAGTGTCGGGCAAGATTCATCAGTGTCAATAATTTTGCCGTAAGGTACAAGACCGAGCTTGATAAGCGCCTGAAAGCCATTACAGATACCGCACATAAGTCCGTCCCTATTTTCAAGAAGGTCGGTAACCCCGTCTTTGATCTGAGCGTTGCGGAAAAATGCTGTTATAAACTTTCCGCTTCCGTCAGGCTCGTCGCCGCCCGAAAATCCACCGGGGATAAATACCATCTGAGCATTCTTGAGTTTTTCTGCAAACGCCTCAATGCTCTGACGGATCCCCGAAGAAGAAAGGTTGTTTATAACCATAATCTCGGGCTCGCCGCCTGCATCACGAACCGCCTTTGCCGAGTCAAATTCACAGTTTGTTCCCGGGAATGCGGGAATCAAAACCTTGGGTTTTGCAACCTTAATTGCAGGAGCAGTACGCTCTTTTGCCTCATAAGAGAAGTTCTGCATAGGCGATCTGGAATCAGGAATGTTGCAGCTATAAACGCTCTCAAGCTTATCCTCGTAAATTCCAAGCAGTTCATTAAGAGAAATGTTCTCGTCACCAAATGAAATTACGCCATCATCGGTAACAGCGCCGATTGTCTTAGCACCGTCAATTTCCTCGGAAACCTCCAAAATAAAGGAACCGTAAGAGTAATCAAATATACACTTAGTGCACATTGAATTACTGTATTTAAAGCCAAGTCCGTTACCAAAGCTCATTTTCATAATTGCCTCAGCAACGCCGCCGATTGTCGATGTGTAACAAGCAAAAACCTTACCTGCACGCATAAGGGCGGTTACTTTATTAAATACCTCTAATAGCGACTTTGTATCAGGAAGATTATTCTCGTTATACTCGGGCTTGAGAAGAACGACCTTATTCCCTGCCTTTTTAAACTCAGGAGAAACAACCTCACTAACCTTTCCTGTTGTTACAGCAAAAGAAACGAGTGTGGGCGGAACGTCGAGATCCTCAAAGCTGCCGCTCATAGAGTCCTTACCGCCGATTGAGCCGATGCCAAGCTCTTTTTGAGCCTCAAAAGCTCCAAGCAGAGCCGAGAGGGGCTTGCCCCATCTTCTGCTATCCTTACCAAGACGCTCAAAATATTCCTGGAAGGTCAAGTATACATCTTCAAACGATGCGCCCGAAGCAATAAGCTTACAAACAGACTCAACAACTGCAAGATATGCGCCGTGATATGGACTCTTTTCGGTTATAAAGGGGTTATATCCCCAAGACATAAAGGAGCAATCGTTGGTATGCTTTTTCTCAACAGAGATTTTCTGCACCATACTCTGAATAGGAGTTAACTGATTCTTGCCGCCGAAGGGCATCAGAACAGTTCCTGCGCCTATAGTCGAGTCAAAACGCTCAGAAAGTCCACGCTTTGAACAGACATTCAAATCTCCTGCGAGCTGTTTGTAGTTTTCTACAAAACTGCCTTCTATATTTTTATCAAAGGGTTTAAGCTCCTCTGCTGTAATTGTGATATGTTTATCAGCACCGTTTGAGTTTAAGAATTCGCGGCTGATGTCAACGATCTTCTTGCTATTCCAATTCATTACAAGGCGAGGCTCTTTTGTAACCTTAGCAACCTTGCAAGCCTGCAGGTTTTCTGTATTAGCAAGTTCTAAGAATCGGTCTAAGTTTTTTGCATCAATTACAACAGCCATACGCTCCTGCGACTCGCTTATAGCAAGCTCTGTGCCATCAAGACCTTCGTATTTCTTAGGAACTGCATTAAGGTCAATTTCAAGACCGTCTGCAAGCTCACCAATTGCAACGGAAACGCCACCCGCGCCAAAGTCGTTACAACGCTTTACCATTTGGCAAGCTTCTTTATTTCTGAAAAGCCTCTGAAGTTTTCTTTCCTCGGGAGCATTTCCCTTTTGGACTTCTGCGCCGCAGCTTTCAAGCGATTTAGATGTGTGCGATTTAGAGGAGCCAGTTGCGCCTCCGCAGCCGTCTCTACCGGTGCTACCGCCAAGAAGAATAACTACATCATCGGGCAAGGGCACCTCGCGCCTTACATTTTCGGTAGGAGTTGCCGCGATTACTGCGCCGATTTCCATTCTCTTTGCGGCATATCCGTCGTGGAAGATTTCATCAACAATTCCGGTTGCAAGTCCAATCTGGTTACCGTAAGAGGAGTAACCAGCCGCAGCAGTTGTAACGATTTTACGCTGGGGAAGCTTGCCTGGAATGGTTTCAGAAACGGGCTTTAAGGGATTCGCGGCACCAGTTACGCGCATCGCACCGTAAACATAGGAACGACCTGAAAGCGGGTCGCGAATTGCGCCGCCGATGCAGGTTGCTGCGCCACCAAAGGGCTCGATTTCTGTGGGGTGATTGTGGGTTTCGTTCTTAAATAAGAGCAGCCAAGGCTCAGTTTTTCCGTCTACCTCAACGTCTATCTTAACTGTGCAAGCGTTGATTTCCTCGGACTCATCGAGTTTATTGAGTTTACCCTGCTTTTTAAGATATTTTACCGCAACTGTTGCAAGGTCCATAAGGCAGATAGGCTTTGTTCTGCCAAGCTCTTTTCTGACTGCAATATAATCATTATAGGCCTTTTGCAAAAGCTCATCTTCAAACTTAACGTCGTCAATTACAGTAAGAAATGTTGTATGACGGCAGTGATCAGACCAATATGTATCTATCATACGGATTTCTGTAATTGTAGGATCGCGCTTTTCTTCTATAAAATACTGCTGGCAGAAAGCAATATCGTCAATATCCATAGCAAGACCATATTCAGTTATAAAATCAGCAAGTCCGTTTCTATCAAGTTTTGTAAAGCCATCTAAAACCTTGACTTCAGTAGGAATATCGTAGTTTACCTTAAGGGTTTCGGGTTTTTCAAGAGAAGCCTCTCTTGACTCAACAGGGTTAATTACGTATTTCTTAATTTCTGCTATCTGTGCATCGCTTAAATCGCCGTAAAGCGCGTAAACTTTAGCCGCACGTATAACGGGGCGCTCCCCCTGCGAAATAATCTGAATACACTGAGCCGCAGAGTCTGCTCGCTGGTCAAACTGACCCGGGAGAAATTCAACAGCAAAAACAGTTGCGTCGCCGAGCTTAAGCTCACTTGACACAATATCAAGCTGAGGCTCAGAAAAAACGGTTTTGCAGGCATAATCAAAAAGGTCTTTTGTGATGTGATCGGCATCATATCTGTTTATAACGCGAACGTCAGTAAGCTCTTTTATGCCCAAAAGAGAACGAGCATCGTTAAGAAGGGATTTTGCTTCATTAGCGAGCTCTTTTTTCTTTTCAACATACACTCTATATACCATTTTATCTGCCCTCCTCTGCTTTAAGTGCCTTTGCGCCTATGTCTTTTCTGTAATATGCGTTTGTAAAGGTTATCTGCTTTACAAGTAAATATGCATCATTTATAGCGGTTTTAAGGTCATCTGCAACCGCAGTTGCGCCCAAAACTCTTCCGCCGTTTGTTACAAGCTTATTTTCTTTAATTGCGGCGCCCGCAACATAAACTTTATCGGCAATTTTTTCGGAAATATTGAGTTCAAAGCCCTTTTCGTACTTTACAGGATAGCCCTCTGATGCCATAATGACACAGCAAGCGCTTTTATCGCTGAATCTTACCTCGATTTCAGAGAGTTTTTCATCTGTTACCGCCTGCATAACACTTAAAAGGTCGGTTTCCAAAAGAGGAAGCACAACCTGAGTTTCGGGATCACCGAAACGGCAGTTATATTCAATAACCTTAGGGCCGTTAGGGGTAAGCATAAGACCGAAATACAAGCAGCCTTTAAAGGTTCTGCCCTCGGCGTTCATGGCGTTTATAGTAGGCAAAAAGATGGTTTCCATACACTCTTTTGCAATTTCGGGAGTGTAATAGGGGTTGGGAGCAATGGTTCCCATTCCACCGGTATTCAGTCCGGTATCGTTATCCCCTGCTCTCTTATGATCCATTGAGGAAATCATAGGAACAGCGGTTTTTCCGTCGGTAAACGAAAGAACAGAAACTTCAGGACCAGTTAGGAACTCTTCGATAACGATATTATCTCCGCTTTTACCGAAAACCTTGTCCTGCATCATAGAACGGATAGCTTCTTCTGCTTCTTTTCTGGTCTGGGCGATGATAACGCCTTTACCGAGAGCAAGTCCATCCGCCTTAATAACCGCAGGAATAGGTGCAGTTTTGATGTAGTTTAAGGCGGCTTTCATATCGTCGAAAACTTCATAAGCCGCGGTGGGAATACCGTATTTTTTCATTAAATTCTTTGAAAAGACCTTGCTTCCCTCAATAATTGCGGCATTGGCGCGAGGGCCGAAGCAGGCAATACCTTTTTCCTCGAGTAAATCAACTGCGCCGAGAACAAGAGGATCGTCGGGAGCAACTACCGCATAGTCAATCTTATTTTCTACAGCAAAATCTGCAATTTTGTGAATATCCTTAGCATCGATATTAACACAAGTAGCGTCATTTACCATTCCGCCGTTCCCGGGAAGTGCAAAAATTTCGGTAACAGCCTTATTTTCCTTTATTTTCTTAATGATGGCGTGCTCTCTGCCTCCGCCACCAACAACCATTACTTTCATTTAAAATCCTCCATTAATGATGGAACAGCCTCATTTTCGTAAATGCCATTGTCATACCGTACTTATTACAGCAGGAAATAACGGCATCGTCGCGGATAGAGCCGCCCGGCTCAGCAATGTAGCTTACGCCGCTCTTGTATGCTCTTTCAATGTTATCGCTGAACGGGAAAAATGCGTCAGATCCAAGCGCAACACCGCTGATCTTGCCGAGATACTCTTTCTTATCGGCATCTGTAAGAGGCTCGGGTCGGGTTATAAAGTACTTTTGCCAGTTGCCCTCTGCACAAACATCCTCTTCGTTTCCATTGATATATCCGTCAATAACATTATCACGGTCGGGTCTGCCAAGTGTGTCAAGGAAAGGAAGTTCCAAAACCTTTTTGTGCTGACGAAGGAACCAAGTGTCAGCCTTTGAGCCTGCAAGGCGGGTACAATGGATTCTTGACTGCTGACCTGCGCCTACGCCTATTGCTTGTCCGTCAACTGCAAAGCAAACAGAGTTTGACTGGGTGTATTTAAGAGTAATAAGGGCGATAATTAGGTCTCGAACGGCGCTTTCGGGAAGCTCCGTATTTGCAGTTACAATATCAGAAAGAAGCTCTTTATTGATTTTAAACTCGTTTCTTCCCTGTTCAAATGTTATTCCGTAAACCTGCTTGCGCTCAATGGGATCGGGAACGAAGTCGGGGTCAATTTTAACGATATTGTAGTTGCCGTTTCTTTTGGATTTGAGGATTTCAAGGGCCTCCGGCTCGTATCCTGGAGCGATAATTCCGTCAGAAACCTCTCTCTTTATCATTTTTGCGGTTGTAACATCGCAAACATCGGAAAGAGCAACCCAGTCGCCAAAAGAGCACATTCTATCGGTTCCTCTTGCTCTTGCATAGGCGCAAGCCAAGGGAGAATCATCAAGACCTTCAATGTCATCTACAAAGCAGGCTTTCTTAAGGTCATCCGAAAGAGGAATACCAACCGCCGCAGATGTGGGGCTAACATGCTTAAAAGAAGTTACAGCGGGAAGTCCAAGAGCTTCCTTAATTTCTTTTACAAGCTGCCAGGAGTTAAAAGCATCAAGAAAATTGATATATCCGGGTCTTCCGCAAAGAATTTCAATGGGAAGGTCCTCGCCGTTATGCATAAAAATCTTAGAGGGTTTTTGGTTGGGGTTGCAACCATATTTAAGTTCAAACTCTTTCATCTTAATTCTCCTTAGCTGTTTTTGTTTATCATCTTGTTCTCTTCTGCGCCTGTTTCAAGATCAATATAGCGAACATAGAGAGAGATTTTATTATCTGCGTCTAAAGCATTCCATAACGAATTGGTGAACTCATTAATATCGTTAGGAATCTTAACTCTTTCAGGCTCACCCTGGAATGTGGGAATTGGATTTCCGTCACAAACATAGGTGTGGATAAAGTGTCCAAGGCCAGCCTTGGAGCCGTAATGGAAACCGAAGCGGTTGCAGAAAGTTCCCTCAGCATCGCCCGACTTAAGAATGCTCATTTTGTAGGTAAAATCGCCGTTTTCAAAAGTGAGCATACCGCTGATTCTGGGAGTAAAGTTAGGAGCATCGGGCTCAAACTCACGGACAGAGAGAGCAAGGTCAAAGGATTTGCCGTTGGCAAGACCGTCATAGATTGTATCAGTCTGGTCTCCGTTTGTAACAATAAGATTGTTCTCATATTTACGAACAGCGGCATAAATGATAAGGCTGGGGTCTTCGACCTTACTTACATCGAAAGGCTCTGTGAAAATTTCGCCGTTTTTCTCTGTAAAGATGCGGTTACGGCTGTTTGCGCTTCTACCCATAATAAAATATGCCATACAAGCCTTTTTTCCGTCCTCCGACTTTCCTATTACAATTCCTCTGCCGACATACGAATTGCCTTCTATCAGCTTAGAAATGTCGTTGATCTCATAGATGTTCATTATCCTTACTCCTTTTCGCCGTTTATAATTTGCTGACACACCTTTTCTGTTGCTGCAGGGAGAATTTTCCACTCCGCAAGCCTCATAACCCTCTTTTGCAGGGTTTCGGGCGTGTCATTTTCACGAATGTTGACCGCTTTTTGCATAATGATCTCTCCACCGTCAGGAATTTCATTAACAAAATGAACGGTGGCTCCCGTTACCTTAACTCCGTATTTAAGGGCGGCTTCGTGAACGTAAAGTCCGTAAAAGCCTTTGCCACAGAAAGACGGAATTAACGAGGGATGCACGTTTATGATCCTTTTGGGATATTCCTTTGTAAAGCTCTCGCTTAAAATAGACATAAAGCCTGCAAGAACTATAAGGTCAATTTCATATTCTTCCAGAACGGATTTGAGCTTTTCCTCAAACACCTCTTGACTACCGCACTCTTTTTTAGAAACGCAAACTGCAGAAATTCCTGCATTTTTCGCCCTCTCAAGCGCGTAGGCATTGGGGTTATTGGAAAGCACAAGCTCTATTTTACCGCTATATATTATACCGCGGTTTTGAGCATCAATGAGTGCCTGAAGATTAGTTCCGCCGCCCGATACTAAAACCGCAATTCTTGCAATGCTTTTGTTCATTTTGAGTATCCCTTTCAAAAGGCTTATTTAATAATAATTTTCTCGTCCGACTCGATGATTTCGCCTATTACATATGCATCCTCACCGTTTTCCTTAAGAACAGAGAGAGCAGCATCAACATCGTCTTTGGAAACAACGATGCTCATACCCACGCCCATATTATAGGTGTTGTACATATCTCTTTCGGGGATATTACCTGTTTTAGAGAGCAGGTCAAAAATAGGAAGAACCTTTACTGCGCTCTTTTCAATTTGCGCGCCGAGTCCATCGGGAATGCTTCTGGGGATATTCTCATAAAATCCGCCGCCTGTAATGTGGCTTATTCCCTTAACCTCAACTTTTTCAAGAAGCGCAAGAACGCTCTTTACGTAAATTTTAGTAGGAGTAAGCAGAGTTTCGGCGATTGTTTTTCCGCCGAGGTAAGCGCAAGGAGCATAAAGACTGTCGGGATTATTGTCAATATCAAAAACCTTGCGACAGAGCGAGAAGCCATTTGAATGAATACCGCTTGAAGCAAGAGCAATAACAACGTCGCCTTTTGCCATCTTACTGTTATCAAGGATTTTCTTCTTATCAACGATGCCAACTGCAAAACCTGCAAGGTCGTATTCCTCTACGGGCATCATACCCGGGTGCTCCGCAGTTTCACCGCCGATAAGCGCGGCTCCAGACTGAACGCACCCCTCTGCAACACCGCTTACAATAGCGGCGATTTTTTCAGGAATGTTTTTTCCGCAGGCAATGTAGTCAAGGAAAAACAAAGGTTTTGCGCCGCAGCAAATAATGTCATCCGGGGGCACTTTGGAGATGTC
>CAZDSQ010000063.1:0-9775 GCA_964508295.1 uncultured Oscillospiraceae bacterium
ATAATTATATCTTGGTAAGCTATTGTGATTTTGTTTCTATTTGAATCCCTCAGTCGCTCGTGCCTCGCGCCAGCTCCCTTTAGGCAAGGGAGCCTAAAATTATCAGATAAGTTGTGCAAATTTGCAAGGCTTTTTGTTTTAATTAAGATTATTCCTGATTACCTGTTACGCTGTCCATACTTAAGAGAACGCCGTTATCTCCCATAACGGTGGGGAGTTTACCGTCCCACTTGTTCCATTTTATGTACTCAACATAGTCGGGCGATTTTGCAAGCGCGTCCTGAATGAGCTTGATGCTCTCAGCCTCGGCCTCTGCCTGAGTTATCTTCTGCTTTGCCTCAACCTCAATTCGAGCGAGGTCCTGCTCAGCCTTGAGAGCGTTCTGCTGGGCGGTCTGCTTTGCCTCAACTGCGGCGTTAAACTCGTCAGAGAAATCAAAGTTTACGATGTTGAAAATTTCAACAACGATGCCGTACTCGCTGATTTTGTCCGAAAGTGCGCTCTTTATCTGATCGCCAACCGTCTGGCGCTTGGTGATAAGCTCCTCGGCGGTGTATTGCGCAGTTACTGCCTTGATGCTCTCCTGAATTGCGGGAACGATAATAACTGAGCCGTAGTCAAGGCCGACGTTCTGATAAAGCGAGGCGGACGATGCATCATTAACGTGGTAGTTGACCGCAACTACATAGGAGATTATCTGCAGGTCCTTTGATGAAGCTGTGCCCTCGGTTTCGGTCTTTTGGGTGCGGTTGTTCATCTGAACGACAGACTGAATAAAGGGAATCTTAAAATTAAGTCCTTCGCTCATAACCTTGTCCTCAACTGCGCCGAAGGTCATAACAACGCCTGTGTGACCCGCCTTAACAACTGTAAAGCAGGACGAAGCGACTGCGATGAGAACGATCGCACAAACTGCTCCGACAATGATTTTGGTAAGTGTTTTTGTGTTTTTCATGTGTTTTCTCCTTTTCTTTTTTTTGCAGATCCGCGGTATCTGCCTGAGTAGTAATTTATAAATTAAAAAACTCATACATAGCCATGCTATGTATGAGTCTCATTTTCTTTGAGGATACACCGAGAGGAATGACCTCTGTTATGACGATGAATCCCGCACATAAGGTGCGTAAATTACTCCCTCATTGACTATAATCTACCATAAATCGCAGATTTTGTCAATAGCAAGGCCAAAACTGTAATAATTTGTAACTATTATTCAGACAGATAGGACTTAACAAGCATCTGCAGAAGCTCGTCGCGGTCAATCTTTCTGATAAGACTGCGGGCATTGTTGTGGGTGGTGATATATGTCGGGTCCTCAGAAAGAATGTAGCCCACTATCTGATTTATGGGGTTGTAGCCCTTTTCTTTTAAGGCGTCGTAAACACAAACAAGGGTAGAATGGATCTGAAATTCCTTGTCGTCCTTAAGTGAAAAGGTAATTGTACGGTTGTCTGACATATAGCGTCCCTCCGTTTAGTTTCTCTTGTATACAAGTATATACTAAAAATGCAACTTTTTCAAGTAAAAAACAGTATATTTTTTGATTTTAATAAAAAATCAATATCTTGTTCGCCTCTTTACAAATTTTGCCTTATATAGTATAATATAATAGATTGTTTAGTTTTTTAAAATTAACTGTGAATAGGAATACAGACCGATGAAAAAGATAGTTTTGATTACGGGAGCTGCGGGTGGAATCGGCGCTGACTGCGTGCGTGCCTTTGCGCAGAGCGGCTATAGCGTTGCCATTCATTGCAATAGCTCTATAAATGAGGCGCAAGCCTTGGAGAAGCTTATAAAAGAAAGCGGCGGCGATGCCGCGGTTTTCCGCTGCGACCTTTCGGGCGATGGGGCGCCTAAATGGCTTGTTGATAGTGTTATAAAGCATTTCGGCAGGATAGACGTGCTTGTAAACAATGCGGGCATTTCTTTGATTTCTCCCTTTCTTGACACCGACGAAAAAGAGGGCGAAAGGCTTATAAAAATTAACCTTACCGCCGCTATGGAATGTTCAAAATATGCCGCAGAGGATATGCTTAAAAGAAAAAGCGGCAGCATAATAAACATTTCGTCAGTCTGGGGAATTTGCGGCGCTTCCTGCGAGGTTTATTACTCGGCGGCAAAGGCGGGGCTTATCGGATTTACAAAGGCGTTAGCCGCCGAGCTTGCGCCAAGTAACATCAGGGTAAACGCCGTCGCGCCGGGAGTTATCGACACAAAAATGAACTCCTGCTTTAGCGAGAGTGATAAAAAGGCAATCATAGATGAAATTCCTATGGGCAGAATGGGCAGCGGTTATGATGTTGCAAAGGCGGCGCTCTTTCTCGCCAGCAGCGATGCCGATTATATAACGGGACAAACCCTTAATGTAAGCGGCGGGTTTCTTATTTAACTTATAAATTCGGAGGGAAATATGGCAAGTAAAAAACAAAGCCAACAGTATGATAACAGCAGTATTCAGTCGCTAAAGGGCGCTGACAGAGTTCGTAAAAGACCTGCTGTTATTTTCGGGTCTGACGGAATTGAAGGCTGTCAGCACTCGGTTTTTGAAATTCTCTCAAACTCCATCGACGAGGCAAGAGAGGGACACGGAAATAAAATAATCGTTACAAGGTATAAGGACGGCTCGGTTTCCATTGAGGACTTTGGCCGCGGTATCCCTGTAGACTACAACGAGCGTGAGGGCAAGTTTAACTGGGAGCTGGTTTTCTGCGAGCTTTACGCAGGCGGTAAGTACCAGAATAACAGCGGCGAAAACTATGAGTTTTCGCTCGGCCTTAACGGACTCGGCCTGTGTGCAACCCAGTATTCGTCTGAGTATATGGATGCTGAGATCTACCGCGACGGGCAGAAGTTTACCCTGCATTTTGAAAAGGGCGAGAACGTCGGCGGTCTTAAAAAGGAGCCCAGCACCCGCAGACAGACGGGAAGTAAGATAAGCTGGCGCCCCGATAGAAACGTTTTTACCGATATTGATATATCCCTCGAGTATTTTCAGGAAACAATGCGCCGTCAGGCAGTTGTAAACCCCAAGGTGCTTTTTGTTCTCAAAAATCAAGTAACGGCCTCGAGCTTTGAGAGCTTTGAGTATTTCTACGAAGAGGGTATCGTTGACTACACCAAGGAGCTTGTCGGCGAGCAGGCAATGACAGGCGTTCAGACCTTTACCGACGAGCGCCGCGGCCGTGACCGCGAGGATATGGCGGATTACAAGGTTAAAATGTCGGTCGCCTTCTGCTTTTCCAACAAGCTAAATATGATCGAGTACTACCACAACTCGAGCTTCTTAGAGCACGGCGGTTCTCCCGAAAGGGCGGTAAAGAGTGCCTTTGTGGCTCAGATAGACGCTTACCTTAAGCAAAACAACCGCTATCTCAAAAACGAGAGCAAGATAAGCTTTCAGGACGTTGAGGACTGCTTAGTGCTGGTTTCAAGCTCCTTCTCAACACAGACCTCTTACGAAAACCAGACCAAAAAGGCAATCACAAACAAGTTTATTGCCACCGCAATGACCGAGTTTTTAAGACACAACTTGGAGGTCTACTTTATAGAGCACCCTGACGAAGCTAAGAAGATTGCCGATCAGGTGCTTATCAACAAGCACAGCCGTGAGAAAGCCGAAAGAACAAGGCTCGACCTTAAGAAGACCCTTGCTACAAGCAACGACGTTATGGCAAGAGTCGAGAAATTTGTCGACTGCAGAAGCAAGGATAAGGCAAAACGCGAAATTTACATCGTTGAGGGCGACTCGGCTTTGGGCTCCTGTAAGCAGGGAAGGGATAGTGAGTTTCAGGCCATTATCCCTGTTAGAGGTAAGATATTAAACTGCCTTAAAGCAGAGTACGACAAGATATTCAAAAACGAAATTATAACCGACTTAATTAAGGTTTTAGGCTGCGGAGTTGAGGTTAAAACCAAGTCAAACAAAGACCTTTCTATGTTTAACCTTGATGCACTTCGCTGGAATAAGGTCATTATCTGTACCGATGCCGACGTTGACGGTTTCCAGATAAGAACACTTATTCTTACAATGCTCTATAGGCTCGTTCCCACTCTTATTGAGGAGGGGTACGTTTATATTGCGGAGTCTCCGCTTTTCGAGATTACAACTAAAGAGAAAACCTATTTTGCATACACCGAGGCGGAAAAAACCTCAATTCTCAAGAGAATAGAGGGCCAGAAATTCACCATTCAGCGCTCTAAGGGACTTGGTGAAAATGAGGCTGAAATGATGTGGATGACCACTATGAACCCCGAAACCCGCCGTCTTATCAAGGTTATGCCGCAGGACGTAGAGGAAACTGTCAGAGTTTTTGACCTGCTCTTAGGCGACAACCTCGACGGCCGAAAAGAATTTATAGCAGAACACGGCGGAGAGTATTTAGAGCTCGCCGATATATCTTAAAGGAAAGGAGCGCTAACTTTGGCAAGAAGTAAAAAACAGCCCGAAGAAAAAAAGCACAAGGGGCTGGACATAAACGCCGAAATTGCGGGAGCGGGTACCGTTTTAGAGCAGGGAATAACCGACACTCTGGAAACTAACTATATGCCCTATGCAATGAGCGTTATAGTATCGCGCGCCATACCCGAAATTGACGGTCTTAAGCCGTCTCACAGAAAGCTGCTCTTTTCTATGTATAAGTCGGGGCTTTTAGGCTCGGACAGAAAGAAATCTGCCAGCATCGTTGGCGACGCTATGAAATTAAACCCCCACGGCGACGCCGCGATCTACGACACAATGGTTCGTCTTGCCCGCGGCAACGAGGCGCTCTTGCACCCTTATGTTGACTCGAAGGGTAACTTCGGTAAAATGTACTCCAAGAATATGGCCTACGCCGCCGCCCGTTACACCGAGGCAAAGCTGGAGCCTATCTGTAAGGAGTTTTTTGCCGATATAGATAAGGACACCGTTGATTTTGTCCCTAACTACGACAACACAATGATGGAGCCAACCCTGCTGCCGACCTCTTTTCCTAACATTTTAACCAATGTTAACCTCGGCATCGCAGTCGGTATGGCAAGCTCGATCTGCTCCTTTAATTTGGAAGAAGTTTGCACCACCACAGTCGAGCTTATGAAAAACCCCGCCCACGACATTCTTTCAACCCTCAAAGCCCCCGATTTCCCCGGTGGCGGCTATGTTATCTACAATGCTCAGGAGCTTGAAAAGATTTATAAAACGGGCAGAGGCTCGGTCAAGGTGCGAGCAAAGTACGCCTATGATAAGTCCCAAAACTGCATTGATATAACCGAAATTCCTTACACCGCAACGATAGAGGCTATCATTGATAAGATCATCGAGCTTGTTAAGGCGGGCAGGATAAAGGAAATTTCCGATATACGCGACGAGTCCGACCTCGGCGGCCTTAAAATTACCATCGACCTGCGCCGCGGAGTTGACCCCGATAAGCTTATGCAAAAGCTGTTTAAGATGACGGCGCTCGAGGATAACTTCCCCTGCAACTTCAACATCCTTATCGGCACGACCCCTAAGGTTATGGGTGTTGGCGAGATTTTGGAGGAATGGACCGCCTTCCGTAGAGAGTGCGTCCGCCGCAGAACATATTACACCCTCTCAAATCTCAAAGATAAATTGCATCTTTTGCGCGGTCTTGAGGCAATTCTCTTAGATATTGATAAGGCTATCAAGATAGTAAGAGAAACCGAGGAAGAGGCAATGGTTGTTCCAAACCTTATGATAGGCTTTGGAATTGACGAAATTCAGGCAGAGTATGTTGCTGAAATTCGCCTTAGAAACTTAAACCGTGAGTATATCATTAAGCGCACCGATGAAATTGCAAAGCTTCAGGAGGAGATCTACGACCTTGAGGACATCGTAAACAGCCGCCGCAGAATTGACAAGATAATTATCGCTGAGCTTGAAGCGGTTATCAAGAAGTACGGCAAGCCTCGCAAAACTCAGATCGAGTATAACGCCTCCGAGTACGTCGAGGAACCCGAGCAGATTCCCGATTATCCCGTAAACCTTTTCTTTACAAAGGACGGATATTTCAAGAAGATAACCCCGCAGTCGCTTCGAATGTCAAGTGACCACAAGCTTAAGACCGATGACGAGATCATCTGCCATCTTGAAACTACCAACTCGATAGAGCTTCTGTTCTTTACTGACAAGCATCAGGTCTACAAGGCAAAGGCAAGCGATTTTGAGGACCACAAGGCTAGTATCCTCGGCGATTACATTCCCGCCAAGCTTGCAATGGACGAAAACGAAAAGGCTATCTGTATGGTCGCAACCAGCGATTATTCGGGACACATAATGCTTTTCTTTGAAAATGGTAAGGCGGCAAAAATCCCGATGAGCGCATTTGAAACCAAGTCAAACCGCAAAAAGCTCACCGCGGCTTACAGCGATAAATCTCCCCTCATTGCGCTGTTCAGCTCCAAAGAGGATAGGGAATACGTAATTCGCAGCAGTGCGGGCAGGTACCTTATCGTGCACAGCGGCTCGGTTGCGCTCAAGACCTCGAGGAGCACCCAAGGCGTCGCCGCTATGAGCCTTAAGAAAAACCACCGCGTTGAAAAGGTCGAGCTACTGGCCGAGGATAGATTTGCAAACGCAAACCGCTACCGCACCAAGAATATCCCCGCCGCAGGCTCAACCTTGGCCAGCGCAGACGCGGGCGAGCAGCTTACTTTTTAAATTATAGAAAAATTTAGTAAGTTTGCATTGATTTTCTAATAAACCGGAGTTATAATGTTTCTATAAATGTGTTTAAATTTAAGGAGGACTTCAAACATGTTAGTATCAGCAAAAGAAATGCTTAACAAAGCAAAGGCAGGCAAATATGCCGTAGGTCAGTTCAATATCAACAACCTTGAGTGGACCAAGGCTATCCTGCAAACCGCTCAGGAGCTTAACTCTCCCGTTATTCTCGGTGTTTCCGAGGGCGCAGGAAAATATATGTGCGGCTACACCACCGTTGTCGGTATGGTTAACGGAATGATAAACGAGCTCGGTATCACCGTTCCCGTTGCTCTCCACCTTGACCACGGTAGCTATGAAGGCGCTAAAAAGTGCATCGAGGCAGGCTTCTCCTCGGTTATGTTTGACGGTTCTCATTATCCCATTGAGGAAAATATCGAGAAAACCAAGGAACTCGTTGGCATCTGCGACCAGCTCGGCCTTTCGCTTGAGGCAGAGGTTGGCGCAATCGGCGGCGAGGAAGACGGCGTTATCGGCGGCGGCGAGGTTGCTGACCCCGATGAGTGCAAAATGATTGCAGACCTCGGCGTTACAATGCTCGCTGCAGGTATCGGCAACATCCACGGTAAATATCCTGAGAATTGGGGCGGCCTTAACTTTGAGGTTCTCGCAAAGATTCAGGAAAAGACCGGAACTATGCCCCTCGTTCTTCACGGCGGAACAGGTATCCCCGCTGAGATGATTCAGAAGGCAATCTCCCTCGGCGTTTCCAAGATCAACGTTAACACCGAGTGCCAGCTCGCTTTCGCGGCGGCAACCCGTCAGTACATCGAAGAGGGCAAGGACCTTGTTGGTAAGGGCTTTGATCCCAGAAAGGTTCTCGCTCCCGGCGTTGAGGCTATCAAGGCAACCGTCAAGGAGAAAATGGAGCTCTTCGGCTCTGTTAACAAGGCATAAGGTGCGGCGCTATGGAATTAAATAAACTTGCAAGAGAGCTTGGAAAAGCCATTCAGGCAGACGAGAGATATCTAAAGATTCAGAAGTGTATCGAAGCAAATGAAAAGGATGCCGCTTTAAACGAGCTTATGGCAAAGATTCAGTTTATCCAGACTGCTTACCAGAGTGAAGCTCAGGGTGAAGGTAATGCCGAAAAGCTCGCTCAGTATGATAACGAATTTCAGCAGCTCTATGCTCAGATCATGCAGAACGAGAATATGAAGAATTATGAGGCGGCAAGAGGCGAGATCGACAAAATGATGAACTACATTGTCGGCATTCTTACCCTCTGCGTAAACGGCGAGGACCCCGAAACCTGCGAGCCCACCGAGCAGGAGTGCGGCCACGACCACGATTGCGACTGCGGCTGCCACGACTGCCACTAATCGAGGCCTCAAGCAAAACTAAATTAAAACAAAAAGCCCGAAGGCACTTGCCTTCGGGCTTTTACTTTATATGGAAAGGGTAACTCACTTTTCTCCTTCCGTTTTATTTGGTTGTTACGATCCATTTTAAGATGCTAAACTTGATCATCAATCAACGACTTTATAGGAAAAAGCACAGCTGGTTTCTACAACTCGATCAAAAATTTGAAACAGTATTTTGCATTCTTTTTGAATGTCATTATTCATGGAATAAAAAGAATGCACTTCTACCGAATGTTCCCCATCCTCGAATACGTCACGCATACAATCCCATAAAGCATCCCAATTTCTGCCGTAATTATCGTGAAAACCAAACTTTTTTCTTAAAAGCTCGTGAATATCCCAAACCGATTCACACTTTGAAAAATCTAATATGATCGGCTCTTCGGTAATTGTTTTAAATGCATACTCATTTAAATTGTTCATATTTGATACTCCTATATAATTTCGTAAAATGTCACATAATGATCATATGTTACAAAAATCAAACCATCGTTGGAATAAACGATTCTTTGTGTGTTTCTATAGCCACTTTTATAATTGATATCTGCTTCATACCATACTCTTCCTGGCGCGCTAGGAAGATGCCCGTTAGAATTAAAATATTCTCCTCCGGAAATCATTTTTTGAGGACAACTTTCTTTCAAGTTTCCAAGTTTTGGATTCCATCCATTATTTTTTGCCTCTGAACGCGTGATATAATACTTCGGCAATTTTTTAAATACTTTAACCACCAATCCGCCCCGTCTATGCCATTTATAGTGGCGGTTCCAGCGGTAAGGGCACTAAGTAGTTCGATATTACATCGACAAAATGGATGCACCGGAGGCCTAACCATAAGGCTCTCTTTGATTGGCCAAATTTTTCCGTGATTCTCATTGCAAATTCCACATCTTTGTTCATCATCTTTACTTACCCAAGTTTTATAATTTACACTTGGCTTTGTTTTTGGAAATAGTTTTAGTACACTCAATTACGTCTTCCTTTCTCATTATAACACTTTTTTTCTTTTTGTACAGTGATTGTTCTATACATAATAAAGGATAAATGATTTTGTTTGCGAAGTCACACGAAATCTGTCGAAAAGAAAAATTTTAAGTTGATATATGTAAAAAACACAAACAGCCCCGCAAATTTCGTTTTTGGAATCGGGGCAGTTTTATTTCGTAGGGAAGGGGCTTGCTCCTTCCGTTTTGCTTATGCAAAAGGAGAAGAACTTTGTTTTTGTGCTAAATTTTAGATTTGCCACTTTACTTTCTGCGGCGCAGCCGTTATAATTAACTTCGGCAAAAAGGAGATGTTATAAATTGAAAAGCTTTTATCTTAAGCCAAAGTTCTTTTCCGTTATGAAAAATTATTCGGCCCAGCAGCTTGTAAAGGATATCGTTGCAGGTGTTATAGTTGCAATTATCGCCCTGCCCCTGTCGATTGCGCTGGCGCTTGCTTCGGGCGTTGTTGCTTCACAGGGAATGGACGGACTCTTTATCGCCACTATTCTTGCGGGTGTTATGCTTATTTTGATGGGCGTTTTCCGCTTCGGCTCTCTTATTAAGTTTATTCCGCACACAATAACAACAGGTTTCACCTCGGGCATGAAGTGCAACATCGTTTTGTGTCCGCCAAGGCGGAATGATGTTTGTGTTACGCACAAAATGTTGTTGACCGCAAGCGGTAAAACGATGATGTGTCC
>CAZDSQ010000064.1:0-9450 GCA_964508295.1 uncultured Oscillospiraceae bacterium
TCGCTACCACCGGATTTTGAGTCCGGCACGTCTGCCAATTCCATCACACCGGCATTTAAGTGCTTAATTATTATATAATAAACGAGTGCAAATTGCAAGTGCTTTTTTTCTTTTATGGCTATTGCCATAATTTAAAAAGAATGTTATAATTTTGGCGCAAGGAGGCGGCAAAATGTTTAAGAACTACATTTTTGATTTTGGGCAGGTTTTGATAAAATTTGACCCATATTATATGGTCTCTGCTTTTGCCACCGACGAGGAGGATAAAAAGCTGCTTACCCCCATTGTTTTTGACCGCCTTTATTGGAACGGACTTGATGACGGAAGCACTACAGACGCTGAGGTCAAAGAGGCGGTTTGCAAGCGGCTTCCTGTGAGGCTTCACAAAACCGCCTGCGATATTTACGACAACTGGATAAGAAATCTGCCTGCCATAGACGGAATGAGCGAGCTTTTAGACACCCTTAAGGAAAAAGGCGCAAAACTTTATCTTTTATCTAACATAAGCAATTATTTCGCTGAAAACTACGAAAGTGTTCCCGAGATAAAGGAAGTTATTTCCAAGTTTGACGGGGTTATTTTCTCCGCCCCGATAAAAATGGCAAAGCCCTCGCGCGAGATTTTTGAGCATCTGCTCGCTAAATTTGATCTGAAAGCTGAGGACTGCATATTTATTGATGACAGCGAGAAAAACATTCTGGGCGCTAAAGCCGCAGGAATTGAAGGATACTTATTTGACGGCTACAGCGCAAAGCTCAAAAAATATCTTTTAGGATAAAAATTACTCCCCTTAATCTATAAGGGGAGTTTTTTGATACTTATAAAACACAATCCTTCCACAAAGAATCCCCTCGCCACGCTAATGCGTGGCCCCTTCTCGCTGCGGCTCGGTCACCTCGCAGCTCTGACAGTCCACAGGACTGTCATTCACTCCTGCTCGGCGCTTCGCTACCCTTTAGGCAAGGGGCGCTTAATTAGTTTCTTCAGGGAGGCTTCTTTTTTCTATCTTAAAGGGCTTCTAAGCCGAGCTCGTCGCGAAAATATCCACGGGTGTCGGCGCGGTTGCCGTCTTTGTCGATTACTGACACTCTGATATAGCGAAGGCTCTGATCTGCCGCAAAGTCAGCAGAGGTTATGCTCTCGCCGTTCTCGGCATAAAGCTTTGAGGGCTTTTTACTACCGTAATAAACAAGCACTCTCTCTGCCTCGGAACACTCGATATGGATATTCTCGCCGTCAAAGGAAACCTCTTTGATTTCGGGGCCCATGGTAGAGTACATTTCGCCGCTTTCCATAGCGCCGATTATCTTATCATATTTAAGCTCATCTGCTAAAATAGCGGTTGCGCCGCCAAACGAATCATTATAGGGCGAGTCAAAGGGATGGTGATTGTGGTTATCATCAGCGCCGTGGCAGAAAATGTGTTTTCCAGCGGTTAAAAGCGCGTCATAAAGCTGTCCGTTATGCTCAAGGCAGTTTTCAACGTAGCTTGAAAAGTTTATCATCTCCATGCTGAAACAGCCCTCATAGGACATAATCTCATTAAAACCCTCCATAGACCAATAAGGATGATTGTACGCCACAATATAGCCGTTCTCTTTTGCGGTTTTGATAAACTCATTTATATATTCTGCGCTGTACTCCCTTGTCTTCTGCGAGCCGATCTTTTCAAGAGCGTCTTTTCGCTCCTGCGGGATATATTTGCAGTAGCTGGGATTATAGCATATCATGGTTTCGTTTTCGGGGTCCTTAGCGAAAAGGTTTAAATGCACCTCGGGCGCACATCTGTTATATATTCCATCGGCAGATGGTCTAATATATGCCTCGTAGCCCGTGAGCATAAGGAAACTCTCATCACTCAGTTCATTGTGAGCGCAGGGTGATTCGTGATCGGTAATAGCCAGAACGCTATAACCGCGAGCCTTGTATGCCTCTTTAAGAGCCGCGGGAGTGAGCTTTCCGTCAGAAAGCGTGCTATGGCAATGAAGATTTGCCTTGTACTGATTTTTATTGGGAGATATAAGATACATAGCCTTTACCTCTTTAATTTTGGTGATTTCATTATACGCTCGCTAAAAAAACAAGTCAAGAAATTTGCGGTTTTTGTTGTTTTTTGTTTAAGGCTGTGATAACATAAATTAGAGCAAACTAAAGGCGAGGGAAGCAAAATGCCAAACTACAAAATAATCGCAAGCGACCTTGACGGAACGCTTTTAAGAGATGATAAAACAATAAGTCAGAAAAATCTTGATGCTATAAAGAAATTTACCGAAATGGGCGGCATTTTTATTCCTACAACGGGGCGTGCTATAGGCGAGGTGCCTGACTTTTTACTTAATAACCCCTATATCAGATACATAATCTGCTCTGACGGCACGGGAATTTATGACAAGCAGACGGAAAAGTGCGAATTTGACTCAATCCCTCACGACCTTTTGATGCGTGCCATTGACATATTTTTATCCTTTGATACCCACATTGTTATACACCACAACAACGCTGCATACTCAGATACCACACAAGAGTTTTTTGACAAGGAGCAGCTTGAGCACTTCGGCAAGCTCGACCCGCAATTTGCCCACTACACCTTCAGCACCCACAAGCCGAATTTCAGAGAATTTTGCGCTTCTATAGGCGATGCCGAGCTACTTTTTGCATTTTTTTGGGACCTTTTCGAGCTTGAAGAATGCACAAAGCGGCTAGAGGAAATGGGCGAGTTTAGCGTTTTGTCCTCGGCTGACAGAAGCATAGAAATCATCAGAAAAACCTCTGACAAGGGCTATGCTCTTCTCCGCCTTGCCGATATGCTTGGCATTGACAGAAGCAAAACCATCGCCGTTGGCGACAACACAAACGACCACAACCTCGTAGAGTGCGCAGGGCTGGGTCTTGCTATGGGCAATGCTGTCCCCTCTCTAAAGGCGCTTGCAGACTCGGTTATCTGCACCAATGCAGAGCACAACGTAGACTACATAGTTAAAAACTTTATAAAGTAAAAAACTCGGCGGCAAAAACCGCCGAGTTTTTATTTTGCGCTATACAAATTTAAAACACTATCGTAAAATGCATTTGGCACAAGGTAGTACGCCCTATTTTCCTCGGTGTAAATCGAAAAATAGCAATCACTTCCCTGCTTTTCCTCAAGATTTAAAATAAGGAAGTTACCAAAATACAGGGTCATAACAGGGACTGATTTGTTAGGCATATCGTAAGCCTGCCAGCTCTCTGTTTTCAAAGAGGCTCGAAAGGCATTTATCTCGTCTGCACCGTTTATCTGCTTAAAGTGGCTGAGCATTCCGTAACGCTTGAAATCAGCAAGGGGTTTATATCCGTTATACGCCGCGGTCGTTCCCTTTACATAATAGAAATTAAGCTGGGTTACCTCTTTTTCGTTAAGTTCTTTTATGAGATGATCGGCGATCGACTGCTCGCTGTATTCAAAAACCTTAGACGAGGTTTCTGTTTGCACAACAGAGCTTATATTTTCTTTATTTTCCTCGCAGGCGGTAAAAGCGCAGGCGCAAAGCATAAAAATGCAAAAAACACTTACAATTTTAAGTTTCAAAGACTGCAACTCCTTAAAATTTCTTAGACCTTTACAGTTTAGCATATTTATTTTCATAAATCAACTGCCTCAATTTGCGAAATTTTTAAAAATGATTTGCATTTTATATAAATATGGTATATAATTTACTTGTTTTGATAATTTCATAAAAAAGGAAGGTTTACCTTAATGAAAATTCTTGTTATCAACGCAGGAAGCTCCTCAATCAAATATCAGCTCATTGATATGGAAAACGAGCTTGTTCTTGCAAAAGGCCTTTGCGACAGAATTGGTATAGCAGGCGGAAACTTTAAGCACCAGCCTCACGGCAAGGATGCTTACAAGGTTGAAGTTCAGATGGCAAACCACAGCGAAGCTATCCGTCTTGTAACCGACGCTCTTATTGACAAGGACCACGGTGTTATCGAGTCTATGTCTGAGATCTCGGCTGTTGGACACAGAGTTCTTCACGGCGGTGAGAAATTCTCGGGTTCGGTTATCATTAACGACGATGTTATCGCAGCTATCGAAGAGTGCTGCGAGCTTGGACCTCTCCACAATCCCCACAACCTCACAGGTATCAGAGCTTGCGCTGAGATAATGCCTAATGTTCCTCAGGTTGCTGTTTTTGACACCGGCTTCCATCAGACAATGCCTGACTATGTTTATCTCTATGCTCTCCCCTATGAGTATTATGAGAAATACAGGATCCGCAGATACGGTTTCCACGGCACATCTCACAGATATGTAAGCCAGCGTGCAGCTGCTATGCTCGGCAAGAAGGACATCAAGATCGTTACCTGCCATCTTGGAAACGGTTCTTCCATTTCCGCAGTTGTTAACGGCAAGTGCCTTGATACCACAATGGGTCTTACCCCTGCCGAAGGCATTATGATGGGAACCCGCGCAGGTTCTATCGACCCCGCTATCATTCCTCTCCTTATGGAGAAAGAGAATATGAGTCCCAAGGATATTGACACTATGATCAACAAAAAGTCAGGTATCCTCGGTGTTTCTCAGGTCACCAGCGACAACCGCGATATTGAGGAAGGCGCAAGAAACGGTAACGAGAGATACAAACTCATCGAGAATATGCTCTGCCACCAGCTCACAAAGTACATAGGCGGATTTGCTGCTGCTATGGGCGGCGTTGACGCTGTTGTTTTCACCGGCGGTATCGGCGAAAACAATCCTCAGTACAGAACTAAAGTTGCAGAAAAACTTGGATTCCTCGGAGTTAAGATCGACGAGGAGCTTAACCAGAAGGCAAAGCGCACCAGCGACGAGAATGACATTTCTACTCCTGATGCAAAGGTCAAAATGCTTGTTATCCCCACAAACGAAGAGCTTATGATCGCAAGAGATACTCTTGAGCTCGTAAAATAAGTAAACTAAAACTACCCGAAAAGATAAGTTCTTATCGGGTAGTTTTTTACAATGTAAATTCAAACGATGATTTTAATTCGTAGGGCACGACCTGCGTGTCGTGCCGCAAAAAACGAGCACTGCAAACGGAACGGCACACAGACCGTCCCCTACGGATTTTATCGAACAAAGGCTTAAATTGTAGGGTGCGGCGAGCTCCGCCTCGCTACTGCATAAGTTCAGCTTGCCAAATCATAGATTTGGAGCTTCACTTATTTTCGACGCACCGTTTTTTCGGCTTACAGGAAACCGCCCAACCCTACAGTATTAAAATTAGGTATATAAAAAGCCGCAGGATTAACCTGCGGCTTTGGTTTTTGTTTTAGGCTCTCTTTTTGCGGGGGCCTTTTTTGCTATTGAGCTTTTCCTGCCACTTGACCCAGATGCAAGGAGCGAGGAACATTGACGAGTAAACACCCGAGATAAGACCTACTGCCATCGGGAATACGAAGTTAAACATAGAGTCGATATTATAGATAAGACAAACTACAATAACAACTGCGAGGGCAATAAGTGTTGTTGCGGTTGTGTTAATGGCACGCTGTGTGCTCTGGTTTAAGCTGAGGTTAACATTATCGGCAATAGAAAGCTTCTTGCCGAAGTTATCCTTATTCTCACGGACACGGTCAAAGATAACGATTGTATCGTTGATAGAGTAACCTAAGATGGTGAGCATAACTGCCATAAAGTTTCCGCCGATCTCAATCTGGAAGATGGCATATACAGCGTAGCAAACGATAAGGTCGTGAACAAGGGCGATAACTGCGGTTACGCCTGCAGACCAGCCACCGATATTCTTAAATCTGAATGCGATGTAAACTGCCATAAGAGCGGTTGCAAGAGCAACTGCAACAAGACACTTGATGAAGAAGTTTCTGCCGTTCATTGCATTTACCGAGGACGACTCGACAAGCGAAAGTTCGTTATCCATATATTCTTCTTCAAGAGCCTCTGTCATTTTGATCTGCTGCTCAGTGGAAATTTCCTCCGCAATGGAAATAACAATATTCTTGCTGCCATCTGCGATATTTTCAGATGTTCTGGCTTTGGCATTATAGCCGATAGTATCTTTAACAATATTCTCGACGCCTTCAACATCGACCTCGCCCTCATAGCTATAGGTCGCAATAGATCCGCCCTTAAACTCAATATCAATATTAAGTCCCATGACTGCGGTTGCAACAATAGCAATTAAAACGATGGCTGCGGAGATAATGTAATAAGTTTTTGCATGTTTTAAAAAGTCAAACTGTTTCATTATTTCTTACCTCCGTAGAACCAAGGATTGCGGAACACCTTAAACTGAGCGAGTGACTGAAGCATAAGGCGAGATGCTGTAACACCCATAATGAAGTTGAAAATAACACCTACGATAAGGGTGTAGCCGAACGAGTAAACTGTTCCTGCAGTTGTTGCACCGAACCAACCAAACAGAGGTGAGAATAATTTTGCTAAGAAACTTGAAGTAGGACCGAAAGCAGCCATAAGAACAACTGCACAGATAACCATTGTGATATTACTGTCAAAAACAGTTACAAAACCGCGCTTAAATCCAATTGCAATCGAACCGTCAAGGGTCTTGCCGTCATTAAGCTCTTCTCTGATACGGGTTGAGGTGAGAACATTAGCGTCAACACCCATACCGATTGAGAGAATAATACCTGCGATACCGGGGAGTGTAAGGGTAAAACTGGGGATATCGGGGAAATATCCCGATACGCAAGCAATTGCGCCTGCAGCCTGACCGACAAGAGCAATACCTGCTACAAAGCCCGGAAGTCTGTAAATAAGGGTCATAAAGATAAAGATGCAGATGATAGCGATAAGGCCTGCCATAACCATAGCATCTCTTGCGCCCATTCCAAGCTCAGGGGAGATCGTGCTGAAATTCGAGGTTTCAAGCTTGAAAGGAAGCGAACCCGAATTTATCTGGCGGGCAAGCTTTTCAACATCTTCCTGTGTAAAGCTTCCGTTTCCGGTAATAATTGCCTCGCCGCCTGTGATGGCACTCTCAACTGTAGGTGCGGAAACCATAGTGTCATCCATCCAGATGGAGATCTGCTCACCGATATTTTCAGAGGTCGCCGTTGAGAATGCGGTTGCACCGTCGCTTGTAAGCTTAAGAGAAACATACCATCCGTATTGTGAATCATACTGAGCTTTTGCTTCATCAACCTGAGATCCCTCTATTACCTTTTCGCCGGCAGGCTTTCCATCCTCATCTGTGTCAGTTCCGACATAGAATCCGAGAACAGCGGTATCACCGAGTTCCTCAATAGCTGCCTCGGGATCAAAGGTTTCGTCGTCCTCTTTCCATGGGAAGCGAACAACGATCTTGTTATTAACACTATCCGAATAAACCTCATAGTCCGTAATATTCTGACCTATAAGGCGTTGCTTGATAACCTCTTCAGCAGAGCCGAGAGCCTTTTCAAGCTCATCTCCCGAGAGATTAGCCTCCTCGGGAATACCAAAGGTTACGTCAACACCGCCGCGGATATCAATTCCCCAACGGATATCGTTGCCTCCCTTGATATAAACGTTTTTCTTATCACCGTACATACTGCTTATACCGAAGATAGAGGTATAAACGAGCACCGCGATAACAGCAAAAACGATAAAGAATGTGGCTTTATTCGCTTTT
The DNA here is from genome assembly GCA_964508295.1 of uncultured Oscillospiraceae bacterium. Classification (GTDB taxonomy): domain Bacteria; phylum Bacillota; class Clostridia; order Oscillospirales; family Ruminococcaceae; genus SIG578. Next base: position 7,614 of record CAZDSQ010000064.1, read on the forward strand.
TTCATAAGCGGACCTCCAAAAAATTTATGTATCCTGCCAAAAATAACTTGCAAAAAAGTTAAATTCGTACCTAATAATTATACCTTTATATACAAAAAAAGTCAACCGCGCGGGCACAGTTTTTATTTTTTTTACAATTTGAGTTTATGGGTCTTGAAAAAAGTAAAATTAGCGTTATAATGTTATGGTTGACACTATGAAAAAGAAGGCATTTTATGAAAACAGTTACATTACTTTCTATAGGCTCTGCCCTGCTTTTAGGACTGCTGATGTCACGCCTTGCCAAGAAGCTTCAGCTTCCGGCAGTAACCGCGTATCTTGTGACGGGAGTTCTGATAGGGCCTTTCTGTCTGGGTGCGCTTGGGCTCTCAGGGCTTGGCTTTCACGACGAGGCTCAGATAGAGTCGCTCGGAATACTTAGCGATGTTGCTCTTGGTTTTATCGCCTTTGCGATAGGAAACGAGTTTCGTCTCTCACAGCTTAAGCAAACGGGAAAGCAGGCAACTGTTATTGGAATTGTTCAGGCATTTATTGCAACGCTTTTTGTTGATGCAGCGCTTATCGCCCTGCACTTTATAATGCCCGAGCATATTTCCCTCTCTGCTGCAATAACCTTAGGTGCAATCGCATCTGCAACCGCTCCCGCAGCGACCTTGATGGTTGTCCGCCAGTACAAAGCCAAGGGACCCCTTACCTCGCTCTTACTCCCGATAGTTGCGCTTGACGATGCGGTTGGTCTTGTTATATTCTCGGTTTCATTCGGCATCGCAAGGGCTCTCCAGACAGGCTCGCCCGACTTTGTTTCAATTATAGTCGAGCCGCTTATCGAAATCGTGGCTTCTCTCATTCTCGGCACCATTATGAGCCTTTTGCTCACTTATTTCGAGAAATTTTTCCATTCCCGCTCCAAGCGTCTTTCGCTTGCGGTCACCTTTGTTTTCTTAACTGTCGGACTTACAATGCTCCATTTTGAGATAGGCGGCATTAAGATAGGTTTCTCATCACTTCTTACCTGCATGATGCTTGGAACCGTTTTCTGCAACCTCTGCGACTTTTCCGAGGAGCTTATGGACAGATGCGACCGTTGGACCGCTCCCCTATTTATCCTCTTCTTTGTAATTTCGGGCGCCGAGCTTAAACTTTCAGTTTTCGCAAGCGGCGCAATCGTTCTTATCGGCGTTCTGTTTATCATCTTCCGTTCGCTCGGAAAATATCTCGGCACATATTTCAGCGCAAAGAGCGTTGGCTGTGACAAAAACACAGTCAAATACCTCGGCATAACACTGCTGCCGCAGGCGGGCGTTGCGCTTGGAATGTCGGTTACGGCAATGCAATTAGGCGAAACCGACGGCGGCTTGGTTAGAAATATTGTTTTATTTGCAGTTTTAATTTACGAGCTTATAGGTCCGTTACTTACAAAGCTTTCACTTTCTGCCGCGGGCGAAATCGCTCACCACGAAAAGACCTCATCGAGAGGAAAGGCAGTTCACTAGAAACAACAAAATCCTCCCTTTGCACAAGGGAGGATCTTTCTTTTTTTCAATAGACCTTACCATTTTATCTCTGTAGAAGGGGTCAAGGGGCTTGCCCCTTGCCGCAAGAGAGTGAGCTCGGCGAAACAGCTTTATATGTTTTATAAAACTCGTTTCGCATAATTACTTTGTGCCTAACAGAGATAGCATAAACCTAAAAATAAAACCAACTAAAACACACCAGCGAAACGCAATTACGATAAAACTTAGCTTTCGACGGGCGAGAGCACAAGCTGAGAGCGCTGCCAGTGGCAGATAAAGCGAACAGCTTGTGGTGCTGCGGTCAAAACGGCTTGCCGTTTTGG
>CAZDSQ010000065.1:0-8824 GCA_964508295.1 uncultured Oscillospiraceae bacterium
GAAGACGGCATACATAACCGCGATATTGGCAATGCCTATCTTAAAGCCGGGTGGCAAAAACGGCAGTGGCGGCAGCAGCGACTCTGCAAAGGAGAGCGCGACCGTGAGCGCCGCGAGCATACCCAAAAGGGCGACCCTTTTGCTTAAACTTTTTTTCATAAAAACTCCTTACAAGGTGGCGTCGAGCCCGCTTTCTCCAAAAAGCTCTACCGTTACCCTTTGGGGAAGGCAGACTGCGCTCTGCCCTGCCTTTGATAATTTTCCAAAGCCTATGCAGGTTTTGCATTTGCAGTCGCTTTCAGAAATAAAGGCAAAGCCATTTTCTATCTTTATCTTAACAGAACTATCCTCTACAGAGTACTCTGTATCATTATCCATCGGCAAAACCGCAACCAGCTTTCCGTTTTTATATATGTTAACCCCCTCTGCGCCTTTTGCGCCGTTTTGCATAAACGCCCAGACTGCCGCAGAAATCACGGCGAGCGCTATGCAGGCAAGGAGGGCAGGCAGGGTTATTATCCTCTGTTTCATTTTTAATTTATCCTCTCAAAAGAGCCGTCGGTAATTTCAAAGCGGCTCTCAAGCGTTTTGGAAACGTAGACCTTTTTATCGTTTGTTACAACAACGGCATCAAGGTTGCTCTGCTCTATTATCTTCACAGCGCGTTCTGCGCCCTCGACAAAAAGCCTTGTCGACATATAATCACAAAAAGCGCCGTCGCTACCCACGACAGTTACCGAGGCAATATCACTCTCAGCGGGGTAGCCTGTCTTAGTGTCTATAATATGGTGGTACATTTTACCGTCGATCTCGGTGTATCTCTCGTAGCCGCCAGAGGTTGAAATGACGCAATCGCGAAGCGAAAGTGTAGCAAAGGTTTGCGCCGTTTGCTCTTTAAAGGGACTGTGCAGACCTATTTTAAAGTCCTCGCCCGCTTTACTTCCAAAAAGCAGCATTGCGCTGTTTCCAAGCGAGCAGATTGCGCTTAAAACGCCGTTTTGCTCGTAAATTTCGCGCACGCTCTCTAAAGCGGCGCCCTTGGCTATTGCTCCAAGGTCAAGCCCCATATTTTCGGGCAGGGTTATACTTAAATTTTGTTTATCAAGCACTACTTTTCTGCCATCAACCAATGCTTTAGCGGCTGAAACTGCGCTCTTTTCGGGAAGTTTTCCGCTTTCTATGACCTCTTTCCAAAGACTGCTTAATGGGTAGACCGAAACATCAAAGAGATAGTCGGACTCTTTTGCAAAAGAAGCAGATTTTTCGATAAGTTCAAAGGTTTCCTTTGAAACGGAAACCACCGCGCCGTTTGCATTATTTACAGCATAAACCTCAGATCCCTCTTTAAAGGCGGAAAGTCTATTTTCCTCGTCCTGCAAAGCCTTAAAAACTTCTTCTGAAACATCGGGCGAGGAGTAGATTTTCTGAATAAGAACAGTGTCCATCACATAGTGCTGAGATGAAACAGGTGCATTTTCGTTTTTTGCGCAGGAACAGAAAGAGGACATCACAATCAAAAAAACAAGCGACAAAGCAACAGTTTTTTTAATTTTCATCAGCCTTCTCCTTTACATCATTATCGCACCTTTTATATGATACAATATTTTGTGGTCCTTTTCAAGAATTGTTTAGGTTTTGTCAATCTTTTACGCGGTTTTCTGTATTATTTTACAAAAACTTAAAAAAATAAAACTAAAAAAGGCAGAGCATAATGCTCTGCCTTTTTATCTTTGTTAGATGAGCTCGATAATCGCCATTTCTGCTGCATCTCCGCGGCGGGGACCCACCTTAATAATTCTGGTGTATCCGCCGTTTCTCTCAGCGTATTTAGGTGCGATTTCGTCAAATAACTTTTTGCAAACCGCTTCCTTGGTTACAAAAGCAAGAACCTGTCTCTTGGCTGCGAGATTGTTGGTTTTTGCAATGGTGATCATCTTCTCGGTCATAGCGCCAACCTCTTTAGCTCTGGTTACGGTTGTTTCGATCTTTCCGTTCTCAAGAAGGAAAGTTACCATAGCTCTGAGCATTGCTTTTCTGTGGCTGGTTGCTCTTCCAAGCTTTCTGGAACCCGGCATTGATATTCACTCCTTTTCTTTCTGCGGCATATTGCCACAGCTATGAAGTTTTATAAAAAGAATTTAGTCGATCTCGTGACTTAAGTCGTATCCCAGAGAATGAAGCTTATTGATAACTTCTTCAAGGGATTTCTTTCCGAGGTTTCTGACTCTCATCATTTCTTCCTCGGTTTTCTTTGTAAGATCCTCAACCGTATTGATTCCTGCTCTCTTAAGGCAGTTAAATGAACGAACCGAAAGGTCAAGCTCCTCAATAGTCATCTCTAAGATCTTTTCGTGGCTCTTATCGTCTTTCTCGACCATTATTTCGGTGTTAGCGGCCTCTTCGGAGAGGTCTACGAATAATGTGAGATGGTCATTGAGAACCTTGGCAGCAAGCGACACAGCCTCTTTAGCGGAAATAGTTCCGTCTGTCCAGACTTCAAGTGTCAGCTTGTCATAGTCGGTAATCTGTCCAACACGAGTGTTCTCAACGGTGTAGTTGACCTTGAGAACGGGGCTGTAAATGCTGTCAACGGGGATAACTCCGATAACGCTTTCGCCCTTTTCGGCCATAATTTCCTTGTTTCTTTCAGCAGAAACGTAACCACGGCCCTTTTCGATGGTAAGATGCATATTAAGCTCTGCATCTGCGCCGAGGGTTGCAATGTGCATATCAGGCTCAAGGATCTCGACCTCTGCGTCAGCCTGAATGCTGGCAGCAGTGATCTCGCACTCTCCCTTTGCGCTGATAGTAAGCTCCTTGCTTTCCTCACCCGCATAATTTACGGTAAGTCCCTTGATGTTGAGGATGATCTCAGTAACATCCTCTTTAACACCGGGGATGGTTGAAAACTCGTGCTGTATTCCGTCAATACGAACCGAAGTAACAGCAACTCCGGGGAGCGAAGAAAGAAGAACTCTTCTGAGGCTGTTGCCGAGAGTTATTCCGTAACCTCTCTCCAAAGGCTCAACTACGAACTTGCCGTAGCGTCCGTCTGCTGTCAGGTCGGTGGAGGTAAACTTGGGTTTCTGAAATTCTATCATGAAATTTTCCTCCCTAATCGGCTTACGCCGTTATAATGTTACAGACAAAGCGATTTTTCCTGTGCCTACACGCTGTAAGCGTGTAGACAACAGGCAAATGCTTATTATTTTGAATACAACTCGACGATGAGGTGTTCCTTGATCTCAATGTCGATCTCATCACGGCCTGCAAGGCGAACAACCTTAGCCTCTAGGGCGTCACGGTTTAAATCGAGCCACTGGGGAACGGGCTTGGAGCCGTTGTTCTCGATAAGTGCCTTCATAAAGTCAGCGCTCTTTGCCTTCTCGCTAACAGCAACAACGTCGCCCTCTTTGATGAGGTAGGAAGGAATGTTTACCTTCTTGCCGTTAACGGTGTAGTGGCCGTGCAGAACAAGCTGTCTTGCCTGTGCACGAGAGGATGCAAATCCGAGGCGATAAACAACGTTATCAAGTCTGGATTCGAGAATTCTGAGAAGGTTTTCACCGGTCATACCGGCTTTTCTCTCAGCCATCTCAAAGTATTTAGCGAACTGGCTTTCGAGAACGCCGTAAAATCTCTTGGCCTTTTGTTTTTCTCTTAACTGTAATCCGTAATCGGAAACTTTCTTGCGGCCTGCACCGTGCTGTCCGGGAACAGTCTTTCTAAGGTCTAAAGAGCACTTGCCAGAGTAGCATCTATCACCCTTTAAGAAAAGCTTCTGTCCCTCACGGCGACACAGTCTGCAAACTGCACCTGTATATCTTGCCATTTCTAAAGCACCTCCTGTTAATATTATACACGTCTTCTCTTAGGAGGACGGCATCCGTTGTGGGGAATAGGGGTAACGTCTTTAATCATGGTAACCTCAAGTCCGGTAGCCTGAAGTGCTCTGATAGCAGCTTCTCTTCCGGAACCGGGTCCCTTTACATAAACCTCGACGGTCTTGAGTCCGTGCTCCATAGCAGCCTTTGCAGCAGTTTCTGCAGCAGACTGAGCAGCAAACGGTGTGCTCTTCTTAGAACCTCTGAATCCAAGCTCGCCTGCGCTTGCCCATGAAAGAGCGTTGCCCTGGCTGTCGGTCAAGGTTACGATTGTGTTGTTAAAAGTAGACTGGATATGTGCGGCGCCGTGCTCGATATTTTTTCTCTCGCGGCGTTTACGGACAGCAGTCTTTTTAGTAGCAGCCTTTGCCATTGCTTATATCCCTCCCTTTTATTACTTCTTCTTGTTAGCAATGGTTCTCTTGGGACCCTTGCGTGTTCTTGCGTTGGTTTTGGTTTTCTGTCCTCTTACGGGGAGACCCTTTCTGTGACGGATGCCTCTGTAGCAACCGATCTCAATGAGTCTCTTAATGTTGAGAGCAACCTCTCTACGAAGGTCACCTTCTACATTGTAACCCTTATCGATGCATTCACGAAGTTTAGAAACCTCGTCTTCTGTAAGGTCCTTAACTCTGGTATCAGGATTAATTCCCGCCTCTGCTAAAATGTCGTTAGCAGATTTACGGCCGATACCGTAAATATAGGTAAGACCAATTTCGACTCGCTTATCATTAGGCAAGTCAACTCCGGCTATACGTGCCATACTATTGCACCTCCAACTTTAAGTTTTCTTCTTAGCCTTGTCTCTGCTTATGCTTGGGGTTCTCGCATATTACCATGATGCGACCCTTTCTCTTGATAACCTTGCATTTTTCACAGATGGGCTTTACCGAAGGTCTAACTTTCATAATGTATACCTCCTTGATAGGTCTATTGACCGTTTCTTGCTTGTTTTTTGTGCCTTTGTGGGCTTATTTGGAACGCCATGTGATGCGTCCCTTTGAAAGATCATACGGGGACATTTCAACGGTTACCTTGTCGCCGGGAAGGATTCGAATGTAGTTCATTCTGAGCTTTCCTGAAATGTGGGCAAGGATCTTATGACCGTTGGGGAGCTCGACCTGAAACATTGCATTAGGCAGCGCTTCAAGGACTGTTCCTTCAATTTCAATTACATCTTCCTTTGACAAACTAAAAACCTCCTCGCAAAGGCTTGGGGCTTATTGCCCTCTTTGTATCTTTTTAAGGCGTTATGCTGCATTTTCGGCTCAGCCGCTTTCCACTGAGAGGGGAAAAATAACCCTACTCTTTGCATTACAAGCCAAAAAAACTTGACTTTTCTGCTCGCCTTTGAGCAGACAATTTTTGTTCAAAGCTTAGAGCTTTGTGAGAATTTCAGCACCGTTATCGGTTACTGCTATTGTGTTCTCAAAATGAGCAGAAACGCTCCCGCTTTTTGTTACTACAGTCCAGCCGTCTGCAAGGGTCCTTACCTCGTGGCCTACAAGGTTAATCATAGGCTCGATTGCGATAGTCATACCCTTTTCAAGACGAATTCCTCTGCCCTGCTTTCCATAGTTAGGAACGTCGGGCGCCTGATGCATCTCACTGCCGATGCCGTGTCCTATAAACTGGCGGACAACTCCGTAGCCGTGCTCTTCGGCGTGGCTTTGGATAGCGTATCCGATATCGCCGAGGCGAACACCGGGCGCTGCCATTGAAATCGCAATTTCAAGACACTCTCGGGTAACCTGCATAAGCTTTTCAGCCTCGGGCGCGACCTTTCCTACAGGGAAGGTTGCGGCGTTGTCGCCGTGCCATCCGTTAACGATGGCGCCTACATCGACCGACACGATATCTCCCTCGCGAAGAACGCGTTTTCCGGGGATTCCGTGAATAACCTCTTCGTTAACCGAGAGACAACAGGATGCAGGATAGCCTGCATATCCGAGGAATGAGGGGATGCCTCCGTTTTTAACAATGAAATCGTGAACGGCTCGGTCTATCTCTCCGGTGGTTATACCGGGGGCGATAAGGCTTCCGGCAAGCTCTAAAGCCTGACGGGTGAGCCGCCCAGCAACTCTCATTTTTTCAATCTGGCTTGCAGTTTTAAGTTCTATCATAAGACTACTCCTCAATAGCGGCGAGAGTAAGGCGGGTTGTATCCTCAACCTCTTCCTGACCTTCAACCACTACAAGCTTGCCTCTGCTTTTATAGAAAGCTATGAGAGGCTCGGTCTGCTCGTGGTAAACCTTAAGTCTTTCAAGAACTGTATCGGGATGATCGTCCTTACGGCAAATGAGCTCGCCGCCGCATTTGTCGCAGGTTTCGCCGTTCTTGGACGGCTTATAGAGTGTGTGATAGCTTGCGGAGCAGGCTTTACATACGCGGCGGCCCGAAAGACGCTCACATATCTTGCTGTCTGCAACCTCAATGTCAATGACTTTGTCGATCACGACACCCATTTTATCAAGGGCCTCTGCCTGAGGAACTGTACGGGGAAATCCATCAAGGATAAAGCCGTTTTTGCAGTCGTCCTCTTTTAAACGCTCCTGAATGATGCCGATAACGACCTCATCGGGAACAAGCGCGCCCTCGTCGATAAACTTTTTGGCTTTTAAGCCAAGCTCGGTCTCATTTCTGAGAGCCTCGCGGATTATGTTGCCCGTGCTGATTGCGGGAATGGAAAGGCGGTCGCAAATTACTTCCGCCTGAGTTCCCTTTCCTGCACCAGGGGCTCCGAGAAGAATTAAATTCATCTGGTTCTCCTTATTCGAGGAATCCCTTATAATGACGCATCATCATCTGTGATTCCAGAGTTTTAACAGTTTCAAGTGCAACACCGACTATAATGAGAACGGTTGTTCCGCCGAGTGCGATGTTCATTCCGGTAATACCCTGCAATGCGATGGGGAATACCGCAACAACTCCGAGGAAGAGAGCACCAATCAGAATGATTTTGCCCAAAACCTTCATAATATAATCCGAAGTCGGCTTTCCGGTACGGTAACCGGGAATCGCGCCGTTGTTCTTCTTGAGGTTGTTAGCAATCTCAATGGGATTATACTGGATCGAAACATAGAAATAGTTAAACAGGATGATAAAGATGAAATACACAACTGCATAAAGTGCAGAGTTGTAGTTAAAGATTGAAACAAAGTTTGCCCAGAAACCTTCGGTTACGTTGAAGAAGGAAACCAAAATACCGGGTAAGCTTACAATCGAGCTGGCAAAGATGATAGGCATAACGCCGCTCATATTTACCTTGATAGGAATGTAAGAGCTCTGACCGCCGTATTGTTTTCTTCCTACGACTCTCTTTGCATACTGAACAGGGATTCTTCTCTCTGCCTCGCTCATCAGAACGATAAATCCGATAACGACGACAGCGAGAACAAGGATGGCAGGAACAAGGATCTTGTAAAGAATGCCATCAGCTATAAAGTAGTTGTAAAGAGTTATTGCTGCGCTAGGCATACTGGAAACGATACCTGCGAAGAGAATCATCGAAATGCCGTTTCCGATTCCGTTTTTGTTGATAAGCTCGCCCAGCCAGACAATGACCGATGAACCAGCAACAAAAGCGAGAACGATAGTGATGCCCGCAAACCAACCGTAAAAACCGTCGGTTATAGCAACGATACCGTTGCTCTTAAGGGTAAAGTAGTAACCGATAGCCATCATAAGAGCTAAAAGTAAGGTTACACCTCTTGTGAGTTTGCCAATCTTCTTTCTTCCCTCTTCTCCCTCTTCCTTGGCCCAGCGCTGAAGCGGTGTGATCGCAACAGTTAAGAGCTGAACGATAATGGAAGCATTGATGTAGGGGGAAATTGAGAGAGCGAACAGTGTTGCCTTAGAGAAGGAGTCACCTGTGAGCATATTTAAATATCCAAACAGGCTTCCGTCTCCACTTAAGGTATCAGCAAATGTTGCAAGCTCGCTCATATCCAGAAAGGGAACGGGGATAGCCGAGCCCACTCTGAAAATTACAACGATTAACAATGTGTAAAGTAGTTTCTTTCTCAGATCTGCAATTTTCCAGGCGTTTCTAAGGATTTGAAGCATACTTTACACCTCCTCGGCCTTTCCTCCGGCCTTTTCAATCTTCTCTTTAGCAGTAGCGGAGAAAGCAGTTACCTTAACAGTAAGGTTCTTTGTAAGCTCTCCTCTGCCGAGAATCTTGACACCGTCAAGAGTCTTTTTAACAAGACCTGCTTTTACGATAGCAGCCTCGTCTACAACGCTTCCGTCCTCAAAACGATTGAGAGCGTCTACGTTGATACCGACATACTTGGTGGCAAAAATGTTGTTGAAGCCTCTCTTAGGAACACGTCTTGCAAGAGGCATCTGGCCGCCTTCAAATCCGGGGCGTACTCCGCCGCCGCTTCTGGCTTTCTGGCCCTTGTGTCCTTTACCAGCAGTTTTTCCGTTGCCCGAACCTGCGCCTCTACCCTTACGGTAAGCGTCCTTGCGGGAACCCTCTGCGGGTGATAATTCAAACAGTTTCATTTCGCTCGCACCTCCTTAAGCACTACGCTTTTACTACCTCTACGAGGTGGGAAATTTTTCTGATTTTGCCGTTTGTAGGCTGATTGTCGGGCTGGACCGTTTCGTCACCGATCTTTTTAAGACCGAGGGCATATGCGGTTGCAATCTGATCCTGTTTGCATCCGATCAGGCTCTTTTTAAGAGTGATTTTAACCTTATCCATTTCCTGACCTCCTTAACCTACCAAAACTTCTTTAACGCTTTTTCCGCGAATTTCAGCAACCTGCTGGGCATCTCTTAAGGAAGCTAAGCCCTGGATGGTGGCTCTGACCACATTACACGGATTGTTGCTGCGGAGCGACTTGGTACGAATATCCTTGATTCCTGCGATTTCAACAACCGCACGAACGGGACCGCCGGCGATAACGCCGGTACCTTCCGTAGCAGGCAT
>CAZDSQ010000066.1:0-8705 GCA_964508295.1 uncultured Oscillospiraceae bacterium
GTGCTTTGCACGAATATAGCTGAGGCACACTTCCTTACGGAGTGTGCCTCAAGGTGTCCTTTTTTATTTAACTGATTTCATAAGCTCGTCTGCCATTTCGCGCATTTTTTTGCCGTCAACCTTGCAGACAAGGCGGTCGTAGCTTAAGAGGCCGTTGGTTTCGTCCTCAACGTCTGAAAGCTGGGTGTAGACCGAGGCGGAAAGACCCGCCCTTGCCGCAGGAATAACCTGCTCACGATAGAGCTTTAAAAGCGCTGCCTCGTAATGCTCTCTGTCCTCAAAAAAACTGTATCCAAACGCATTTTTGAGATTAAATATATGTCCTTTGGGGCGATACGAGTAACCTCCGAACTCTGAAAGCGCGGTCGGCTTATTTGATGCCTTGAAGTTATACCGCTTAAAGTAAATATGTTCGCTTTCAACATCGCTTTTGCTATTCTTAAACCAGCCGGAAGTGCTGTCGATAATGCGGGTGTTGTCAATTTCCTTGAGCATCCGGTACATATCATCAGAGCAGAATTGACCCCAGCCCTCGTTGAAAATTGTCCAGTAGCAGATCGAGGGGTGATTGTATAAAAGTTCGACCGTTTCAATCATCGAAAGCACAAACTGCTCTCGGCGCTTTTTGTTAAGATTTAAAAATCTGTCGCCGAGTTTTCTTACCGCCACAGTAGGCAGAGCGGTGTCCCGCAGAAAGCTGTAGCGGCCGTTGTTGACCATATCTTGAAAGACCACCATGCCGAGCCTGTCACAGTAATAATAGAAAATCTCTGGCTCGATTTTTATATGCTTTCTAAGCATATTAAATCCGAGGCGCTTTGCCTCAAGAATGTCATTTTTGTAAGCCTCGGGCGCGGCAGGAGTAAAAATTCCGTCGGGGAAATAGCCTTGGTCCAAAAGCCCGTGGAAAAAGTGCGGCTCGCCGTTTAAGCAAATTCTCTGTTTGCCGCCGACCTCTTTTATTTCGATAGTCCTCAGCGCAAAATAGCTTTCTACCCTGTCCCCCTCGCCCTCGACTGTAAATTCATAGAGGTAAGGGGTCTGGGGGCTCCAGAGCTTTGGCTCGGCGATTTTTACAACCGCTTTGCCGCTTGTAAGCGGCGCCTTTATCTCGCCGCTCTCGGTTTTGACAGAAACTATACCCTCGCTCACTCCGCAAACCGAAATTTCGGCGCTGTCTAAGGTGGTATTTATTTTAAGCGAGGTGATGTGCTTTTTAGAAACGCTTTCAAGCCAAACAGTCTGCCATATACCTGAAACTCGGGTGTACCACATTCCGCCGCGGCGCTTTGTCTGCTTGCCGTAGGGGAAAATGCGCTCGTTTAGCTTGTCGGTTACACATACTACGAGGGTGTTTTCCTCGCAAAGTGGCTCGGTTATGTCAAAGCAAAAGGGAGTATAGCCGCCGCTGTGACTGCCTACACACTCGCCGTTTAAGTAGACCTCGCAGCTCTGGTCAACTGCGCCGAAATGGAGCAGTACCCTCTCTTTTACAAAGCCCTCGGGCAGAGAAAAGTTCTTTTTGTAATAAAGCCTATCCTTTTCAGAAAATAGTTCGTTTACCCCCGAGAGAGCGCTCTCGGGCGGAAACGGAACGGTTATTTTTCTGCTGAAAACCTCGGGAATTTCGCTATTTTCAGTTACCTCAAAATCCCACTCGCCGTTTAAACAGAAAAAGCTATTCCGCCTCATCTGCGGCCTTGGGTAAACCGCCCAGGGCATCTCAGGCATAAACTCACTATAAGCCGTTTTGAGAGTCACTAAATTACTTTTCTTCACTATTTACGACCTCTTTTTTGGTAAGGCGGAAAACCACAAAAAGCACCGCCCATATTATTGCCGCCGCTATAAGTGCGGCAAGGAAAATGTTTTGATTGGGAACGAAGGAAACCGTGCCGTCGTTGCCGACTATGGTTTCGGCGTTTTTTAAAACAAGCGCACCAATGTATGGCCCAACAATTCCGGGGATAAGCACCTGAGAGAATATTCTGAGCCCCTGGAACATTCCCGAGCGATTTTCGGGCGTGTAGTCCCTTATCATTGCGCCGAAGACTGCCATGCCCGCAAGATAACCCGTCATCATCATAAGCGAGCCGACAAACACTAACGCCGTGCCTTTAAAAAGGTATAGCAGTATGTAGCCTGCCATAAGGGCAAGCAGGGCAGGAATTACAGACTTTTTAAAGCCGAGCTTATCGTAAATTCTGCCGTAAAACGCAGTTGCGATAGAGGCAACTATTATAGCGGGTGCCATAATGAAAACATAGTTTTCCATTTTGAGCGAAACCTCATAATAAATAATGAGGTAGGGCATAAATATCTGAATGGAAATTCCAAACAGAGCAAATGCGGCAAAAACAACGTATAAAATCTTATTTTGGCGCACGACAGAGGGGCGAAAACCGTAAATGATGTTTTTAAAGCAGCTTTTGTTCTCCTCGCTTTTTACTACGGGATCGGAGATCAGGAAAATCCCCAAAATGCCGATTACCACAACGGCAACGCCGATTATAAGGAAAATGGCCGTCCAGCTCTCTCTTTTATCAAGGTCAAAGCCCATAAAGCCGCCGAACACCGCAAGAATTGCAACGAGCGGCATCATAGCGTTAATGCCCTCTGCCGCTCCCCTGCCGCCCGAGGCTGTCGAGTCGGTAAGCCAGGCGTTAAAGCAGGCATCGTTTGCCGATGAGCCGAAAAAGGTCATAACGCAGTCCATAATAATTACAAGAGAAACGCCAACCGCCGCCGCAGATGCAGCCGAGGGGAAAAGCACCCCGATAACATCCATTCTGATAAGGGCAAAGCTGCATATCGAGATGCCCCACAGAATATAACCGCCGCAGATAAAAAGTTTTCGCTTTCCTATTTTATCCGAAAGTGCGCCGATTATAACGGTCGTAAGTGTGGCAGATACAGCGCTTGCCGCAACCATAAGGGAAATAGCGTCGGCGCCGGCGTTAAACATTTTGTAGATGAAAACGTTGAAATACATATTTTCAACCACCCAGGCTATCTGACCTGTAAGGCTGAAAATAACGAGTGCGAGCCAAAATTTTGTTCCCTTTTTACTCTGTGTCATTTTTCTACCTCTTACTTAACATTTTCCTTTTTAAAGCTATAAGGAAGAAGGTCGGAAAGCTTTACTTTTTCGTAAGTGTCTTTGCCCGTAACCATCAAAATCTCAAAGTCGGGCGAGCAGAACTCACTCATAACCTGCCTGCAGACTCCGCATGGCGAGAACATACCTTTGATTACTCCGCCCTTTCCGCCCACGACGGCGATTTTCTCAAACTCTTTCTCGCCCTCGCTTATCGCCTTGAAGAACGCAGTTCTCTCGGCGCAGACGGTGGGGGTAAAGGAGGCGTTTTCAATGTTGCAGCCTGTGTATACCTTGCCCGATTTGGTAAGCAGGGCGGCACCTACCTTGCAGTCTGAATAAGGCGAATATGAATTTTGCATTGCCTTTATGGAAAGCGCGCACAATTCTCTGTCTGTCATTTTAATATCTCCTTTAAAAAGCTCGTTCCCTCAAATTCCTTGGAAACACCGAGATACTCGGCGCAGGATGCCGCAATATCCGAAAAGCTATCCCTAACGCCGTAGTAGCCCGCCTTAACATTCTCGCCGTAGACTACCAGCGGGGTGTGCTCTCTCGTGTGGTCAGTGCTGTCGTCAGCAGGGTCGCAGCCGTGGTCGGCGGTTATCATAAGCACATCATCTTTACCGAGTTTTTTAACAAACTCGCCGAGCCAACTATCGAACTCTGAAAGGGCATTTGCATAGCCGTCAACGTCCTGCCTGTGTCCGAAGCTCATATCAAAGTCAACGAGATTTACAAAGCAAAGTCCGTCAAAATCCTCACTGAAAACTCTGTCGGCAGTTTCCATTCCCTCTTTGTTTGAGTGGGTAAAGAGAGCGCGGGTTACTCCCTTGCCCGCAAAAATGTCCGAAATTTTTCCAACCGCGATAACGTCCTTGCCTGCCGCTTTAAGCGAGTCGAGCAGGGTGGTTTTTGGGGGTAAAAGCGAAAAATCGTGTCGGTTTGCAGTTCTTTTAAATTTGCCGTTTTCGGTTGTAAACGGTCTTGCAATAACTCTGCCTACCGCGTGTTCACCCTTTAAGATCTCGCGGGCAACGCGGCAGTACTCGTAAAGGGTTTCAAGTGGCACGACATCCTCATGCGCCGCGATCTGAAAAACGCTGTCGGCCGAGGTGTAAACTATAAGGTCGCCGCTCTCAATGTGTTGTTTTCCGTAATCCTCGATAACCTGCGTTCCCGAATAGGGCAGGTTGCAAAGAACGCCTCTGCCTGTTTTCTCGGAAAATTCCTTAAGTATTTCCTCGGGAAAGCCGTTAGGATAGGTGGGCATAGGCTTTTCGGAAATGATGCCCGCAATCTCCCAGTGACCTGTTGTTGTGTCCTTGCCATTTGATTTTTCCGTCATTTTAAAATTGGCGGCGGTGGGAGTGTCGGTGGTGCCTATGCTCTCTAAGCCCTCGATATTAAAAAGCCCCATTTTTTTAAGATTAGGGCAGTTAAATTTTTCAGAGCGGGAAATGCTGAGCATTGTGTTTGCACCCGCATCGCCAAAGCGCTCGGCATCAGCCTGCGCGCCTATTCCAACCGAATCGAGAACAATTAAAAAAATTCTTTTCATATTTTTTCTCCTATTTATGTGATTTTTGCTTTAAAATTATTTTCCTATTTATATTATAGCAACAAATTTCCCCTAAATCAACAAAAACTAATTTGTGATGTACGACCTATATGTCGTGCCGCAAAAACAAAAAGGCGGCCGAAGTGTACAGTGTAGTATGATGGTATACAGTTCACTCCTACAAATTATAATACCAAAAAAGCACCCGTGAGGGTGCTTTTTGTCAGTCTATTTTTATTGGGGAAAACCAGTCCTCGTCGATTTCCGGCTCACACCGTTTTTTCACCCAGCCGATAATGCCGAAAACGCCCAGCATCATAAGCACAAAAGCGGCTATAAGTGCGAGTGCCCATTTGCCGACGGAAATGCCGTTGGCGGTAAGGATAAAAAACGAAACGATGGCGGCAAGTCCTACAAGCGCCTCAAACAAACTCGGCAAAAGCGCTTTTACGCTCGGCTTGCCTTTTTTCATCTCTACTCCTCCAGTAAAAAGCGTTTGAGCTCGGACACACTCTCGGCGACCCTGCCCGCTCCCGCGGCGAGAAGCTCGTTCTTTTTGCCAAAGCCGTAAAGCACGCATATAGAATCTAGTCCCGCTTTTCGTGCTCCCTCGGCGTCAAAAACGGTGTCGCCGATCATAACGGCGTTGTCGCCGTTTACCTCGGGGATATTACTCTTTAAATATTCGAGAACCTCTTTTTTGGTGGCGCGATCCTCCGCCATTGTGTTGGCGGCAATAAAATCAAAGTATTTGTAAAGGTCAAAGTGCTTTAGTATCTCCACCGCGTATTCCTCGGGCTTTGAGGTTGCAAGGCAGACCTTCTTTCCGCTTTGTTTAAGAGCGGCGAGTAGCTCTGGAATACCCTCGTAGACCTCGTTTTCAAAAATGCCTTTATCGGCAAAATACTCGCGGTAGTATTCCACCGCAAGCCAAGACTTTTCATCGTCAAAGCCCCAGAGATTTTTGAAGGAATGAACAAGCGGCGGACCGATACAACAATATAATTCGCGCCTGTCAGGCGGCTCTATGCCGAATTTTCTTAAGGCGTACATCACTGAGTTTGTAATTCCAATGGAGGGGTCGGTAAGGGTTCCGTCGAGGTCAAAGAGAATGTGCTGATATGCCATTTTAGCCTCTCCTTTTCCTTGCAGAGTTGGGCGAGAAAAGCTCGCCGAAAAGCGCTCCGCCTAAAATCAAAACTGCGGCAATTATCTGAACAAAGGAAAGCTTTTCGCTTAGGAAAACCGCCGAGAAAACAAGCGCAGAGCCTGGATCTATGTAGCTGCAGAGGGCGGCGCTCTGTGCAGATAGCGTCTGCAGTGACGAAAAGTAAAGATACAGCGCAAGGCCTGTGTGAACTGCGCCGATTATAATAAGGCAAATGACTCCCTGAACGCTCTGCGGCAGGGAAATCGCTCCGCCGCCGTTTATAAGGCAGTAAGGCAGCATTACTATAAATGCGCCAAGAAGCTGAATTAAGGTTATCTCAATGCCCGAAACGCCCTTTACGCACTTGTTAAGCATAGTAACGCAGGCGTAAAGCACCGAGGCAAGCAGACCAAATCCAAAGCCTTTTAGAGTGGACTTATCCGCAGAGATGGTTCCTGCAATTAGCACAAGGCCTAAGATGCAGCACAAAATGCCCATAACGCGCAGTGGCGCGATTTTTTCTTTGAAAAAAAGGGGTGAGAGAAGCATAACTATAACGGGCGAGCAGTAATACGCCACCGTTGCAATACTTATGGCGGTATATCTGTACGCTTCAAAAAGAAACAGCCAGTTAAGCCCCATAACTATGCCCGAAAGCAGCAACAGCGGGGCGGCTCTCCTTATTGCCTTGCCCGAGGAGTGATGCCTTGAAAAAAGGTAGACTAAGAGCAGTGAAAAACCGCCGATTATTACCCTGAAAAGCACCATTTCGCCGCTCGAAATGCCTATATACCTTGTGAAAATTCCAAGCGTTCCCCAAATGAGCATAGCGACTATGATTTTTAAATACGCCTTGCCTCTCATAACTTCCTCACTTTATTTTACTAATTTTCTTGCCTCTTCAATAACGCGGTTTCTCTCGCTATCGAGAACCCTCTGCATAGCGTCGCCAACGGTACGCCAAGAAATGTCGGGGCGAGCGGCTCTGTACCAGTTTGCCTCACAGCCTCTGAAGCCCCAGACGAAGATGTTTCGGGCTCCCGCGTCGTAAGCCGCCTGAGCCGCGTAAACAACGTCCTCCTCATAGCCGCGCCTCTCGCCGTAGCCCTGAATCCAGAGGTTGTGATCCTTTTTATATGTATCGCAGACCTCGAGGCACTTCTTTGTCGACTCGTAAACGTATTTATAAACCTCGGTGCCTGTCGGTCCGCCGACCCAGTAGGGATCGGTGCCAATATTGTCGATGGTTTCGATTTCGCCGAGTACGCCTGCGGTCTCTAAACAGATGCCGTGCCTTTTACCCGGCATAACGCAGACGATATTTTCCATTCCCTTTTCCCTTGCATAAGCCGTTACTATCTCAAAGTAATTCTTGACCGTCCACATCTGGAAATCAAAACAGTCCTTATCGGGAGCTGTCGGCATCTTTCTGCCGTATTTTTCCTCAAAAAGCTTTTGGCAGACGGGGCAGGCGCAGGAAAACTTGTCGTCAGCAGACACAAGGCTCGGTTCGTCCCAGAAAATCTTTCTTCCACCGTATTCATAAACGGCGTCTATCCATTCCTTAGTAAATGAAACAAAGCTCTCGTGATTAAAGCAGACGTTTATGGGGCGAATCTCTCCGTCCGAGGTGTACTGACGCGCCTCGGGGTGATAGCAGAGAAAATGCGAGGGGTCGCCGGGGGTGCCTCCGATGCCCCAGTTATCGACCCAAAGCTCGAGCCCCATATCAAGAGTCATCTGAAAAAGATCTTTCATAGCGGTTTTTCCGCGCACCATATCGTTGTGCGAAAACATATGCACAACTGTGTTAAAATTGTGATTTATAATGTCGTTTAAGTCCTCTTTTGCGTGGCTTAAAAGTCTGTTGCCGTGGTAGGCAATTCCGAGCTTTAAAGGTTTCATATTTTCTGCCTCGTTTCGCGGGATTATTTTAGTTTATACTATCATATAAATGGTTTAAAGTCAATTATTTAAGATATGTCTAAAAATGTTGAAAAAACGAGATTTTTGTGATATAATCTATCCTATGAAAAAGATTTTTAAAGGCTGAGGTGTGAAAAATGGTTTCAGAAACCGCTACCAAAAAGGCTGCTTTGCCCGCTGACGAGCGTGAAATCGAAATCCGCGAGATCACAGACAGAGCAGGGCTTAAAAAATTTGTCGAATTTCAGAATTTGCTCTACAAGGACTGCGAGGCGTATGTTCCCGCTCTTAATTTTGATGAGCTTGATACCCTTGACCCCAAGAAAAACCCCGCCTACGAATACTGCGACGCTAAGTTTTTTATGGCTTACATTGACGGCAAGCCCGTTGGCAGAATTTGCGGACTTTTAAACCGCGAATACAATCGCGTTTGGGAAAGAAAGTGCGTCCGCTTTACCCGCTTTGACTACATAGACGACATAAGAGTTTCTAAAAAGCTTATTGCCGCCGTCGAAAACTGGGCGCTCTCTGAGGGAATGGACGAAATTCAGGGCCCGATGGGCTTTAACGATTTTGACAAGGAGGGCATGCTTGTCGAAGGTTTCTCGGAGCCTAATATGTTCTTTACCATCTACAACCACGAATATTATGTTGAGCACATGGCCAGACTCGGCTACGAAAAATCGGCCGACTGGATAGAGTACAAGATAACTGCGCCCGAGAGCCTTGACCCGAGAATTTACAGCATTGCCTCTCGCGCTCTTAAAAACAACAACCTGCGCTCGATAAGGTTTAAGAAGACCCGCGACGTTACTCCCTACAAGGAGAAGATTTTTAACCTGCTTTACGAGGGCTACAAGCATCTTTACGGCTACATTCCCTTAAGTCAGGCTCAGATAGATATGGTCTTTGACCAGTTCGTAACAATGGTTCGTCCCGATTTTCTCTCGCTTATCGTTGACGAGAACGAC
>CAZDSQ010000067.1:0-8420 GCA_964508295.1 uncultured Oscillospiraceae bacterium
AGGGAGCTGTTGAGCGTTAGCGAAACTGAGGGAGAGATAATATAAACATAATCTATTTTCTATATATTTCTCTCCCTCCGCCTTTTTGCTTCGCAAAAATCCACCTCCCTCGTCAGAGGGAGGCTGGTCGTTTACTTATACAAAAAGCCGAGATGCTTTATGCATCTCGGCTTTTTAATTTTACAAATTATACAAGGTCATCGACCCAGGTTGTATCCTCGCTTGATGTCTCCTCGCTCGAAACGGGCTCTACGTCATAGACATAAATGGTAACCTTATGGACCTGAGTTATATCAATAACAGTTCCCGCTTCCAGACTCATCGAAACAACCTTATTAGGATCGCCATAGTTTCCTACCTCGGTCTGAACATCATAATAAATATATTTCTCGGTAAGAACGTCTCTTGCATAGTTGACATCTTTGCCAACAAGATCAGGCAGGGTTCTATATTTTGAGCCGCGGCTTACGGTAAGAACGATTTCAGTTCCGTTCTCAGAAACGGGGGTTCCCGCCTCAACCGACTGGCCTATAATGGTCTGCTCTGCATATTCCTCACTATATGCATACTCAACGGTAAAGACATATTTTTCGGAATAGTCGGTGTCGTTTAACACAGAGTCAACATTTCTCAAATTAAAGTTGGGAACAGAGTAAAGGAATCTTGCGTCAGACGAGGTTTCATCCTTTGCCGTATCAGACGAGGCAATGGTGCTTGAGATAAGAGAACTTGACGACGATGAAGCGCCCGCAGGCTTATTTTCCGAGGGGAAAAGGAAAACCATAATAAGAATGATTATAAGGATCAATATAGGAGCGCTTATGCCTGCAGCGATAATAGCATATCTTGTTGAATCCTTCATTTTCTTTTTAGCGGGAGCGCTCTCCTCTCCATCAGCGTTCTCAAGCTCTGTTACTGTTTCACCGAAATCCATAACCTCTGAAAGCTGAGAAATAAGAGCGGTAACGGTTTCTGTTCTCTTTTCGGGCGAAAGCGCCATTGCTGCGGTAAGGGTATTGGAAACATTCTTGGGAATACTGGGATTTAATGCGCTCGCAGAAACAAGATTGTCGTTAGAGACCCTTGAAATCGCCTCGACGGGCATAGTGCCCGTAAGAGTTCTGTAAATTGTGGCGGCGAGGGCATAAACATCGGTAAATGTTCCCTGCCAAGCGCTCGAAGCATACTGCTCGGGAGCGGCGTAACCCGCGAAAAGCTGAGGAACAAGCTCGCTTCTTGCGGTTCTTGCAGGGGCAATATCAAAGCTTGTGAGCTTTAAATTTCCACTGCGGTCAACCAGAATTGTGTCAGGGCTGATGCCTCTATGAATGATCTCAGAGGTATGTATTGCGTTTATGCAGGATAAAAGCGGCATAAAGAGCTGCTTGGTATCCTCCCAAGAGAGATAACCGCCGTTCTTTTTAAGGAACTCGGTAAGGGTCATACCCTCAACATATTCGTAAATAACATAAACGGTATTGTTTTCCTCAAACATATCGTTTACGTGCTCAACCTCGGAAAGCGAGTTAAGCTTTACTAAGTGGCGGGCGAGATCCATAAAGTCCATCTTAAGCGACTTATACTGAATTTCGCTGCCTGCATTTACCTTTACAGCAAGGTTACCCTTTTCTCTGGTTGCAAGATTTTCGGGCATATACTCCCTGATCTTGACCTTACAGTTCATAATTGTATCAAATGCAATATATGTAGCACCCGAGCCATTATAGCTCAAGACCTTACCTACGAGGTAACGCTCGGCAAGAATGGTCTTGGGAGCAAGATAGGAAGGAAGATAAGGCGAGCCGTCAACATAGCCGCATTTAATGCACTTGGCTACCCCCTCAGCCTTTTCCCTCATACATCCCATACAAAGATTTTCTGTATTCATAGTTAAACATTCACTCCTGTTTGGTTTGTTGTTTAAATATATAAATGCAAATTATATTATACAATATTTTTCGACAAATTTCAACCCTGCATTGCCTTTTTAAACTTTGGAAGAACTCCGATGCCATCGCGAGTTAATGCAGGCATCTGGTAAATATCATGTCCGGGGAAGTGATTTCCCTCAATTAGCAGAGCGCCTTTATCCGAAAATGCAATATCCCAGCCGACATAGCCTATATCAGAAACCCGCAGAGCCGCTTTTTCTACCATTTCTCTTCCCTCTTTAAAATCGGGGATTTCAAATCCGCAGATAACGGTGTCTGTATCGGGGTGTGTCTTGTAAACAATGCCGTTTTTGTCAGCGGCATCAGTCGTGATAATGCCGGTGTTTTCGTCAACAAGCGCCGCCATACCGCCGCTGTTTAGGTTATCGACAATGGTATCGCCCGCTCCGATTCTCACCGAGCAGAAAACGATGTTGACCTTGCCGTTTTTGGTAATTGTAACCATTCTGACGGTGTTGACGCTCTTAGGAAACATCACATTCATTTTCTCATTCTGAATGATAATTTCCTCAGCGAGAGTCTGCTCATTTTTAAGGCAGTACTCACGCATTTGCTCTGCCGATTCAAAATCGGCTACAGATAACTTTTCAACTCCCTTTCCGCAAGCGCCATCGCGGGGCTTGACTATCATCTTGGGGTGTTTCTCACAAAACTGCTCAAACTCTCCTAAATCAGAGTTTTCAATATCAAGCCAATCTCTTTTGAGAAAATCTGAAAAGATGCGGTTAAACTCGTCCTTTTTATCGAACTTATACCAGGACTCTTTTTTGTTTAAGGTTTTAACAAGCTCGTTATTTATTCCTCTTGTTACCTGAGTTGCGCGTTGTTTTGAGTTAAGCTTATAAAACTCAAAGACAACATAGTCCATATATCCCGCAAGGTACTTAAAGCCGCAGTAGATCATATCCACAAGGGTAAAAACAACAGGGCGGCGAGTTCTCGAGCGAACGATCTTTGCCTGAGCTATCATATTTTTAAAATCCATAGCTTTAATTCTGGCAACGATATATTTTAGCTTGTTCACTCGCTTCACCTGCCTTTAATTTTTATTCTCCTGCTGAGAAACAAAAATCTTCTTATTTTTGACTTCGCCGTCTATTCCCTCGGTGCTTTCCTTAGAAAACAGCACCTTAACGGTTAAGAAACAGATTTTAAGGTCGTTTATGAAAGAATAATCGTTGATGTACAAAAGGTCCATTTTGAGCTTATCCTGCGGGGTGGTGTTATATTTACCACGCACCTGTGCAAGACCAGTAAGTCCCGCCTTAACATTAAGGCGATAGATAAACTCGGGAACAGTCTTAACGTATTCCTGAATGAATATATCTCTTTCAGGACGGGGACCGACAAAGCTCATATCACCCACAAAGATATTTATAAGCTGGGGCAGCTCGTCAAGGCGCATTGCGCGCAGCTTTCTGCCGATTTTAGTAATACGGGGGTCATCCTTTGTAGAAAGAGTAGCTCCGCTCAGTTCCTCGGCGTTCTGCACCATTGTTCTGAACTTAAGTACGTTAAATTTTCTGTAATTTTCAGTAATGCGCTCTTGCTTATAGAAAACGCTTCCGCCGTCGTCCCTTTTAATCATGATAGCGATAACTATCATAAGCGGCGAGGCAAGCACAAGCGCTACAAACGATGCAACAACATCAAAGAGTCTTTTGATTATCTTCTCTTCCAGCGTCAGCGTCATAGGCCTGCAGGAAAGGAAAGGAATATCGTCGATCTGCTCTAAGTGGCAGCTACGCACAGTAATCTCGTAAGGCTCGGGCAATATAAAGATATTCTTATTGAGAGCCAAACAGTACTGCGCAACCTTTTCACGTTTTTTGCTCGATAAATCGAGCATAAAAACCGCTTCACTCTGGCAGATCGAGTAGTAAAGATTGGCGTCGTTATAGCTTATGATATCAGTTATTTCATACTTATCGCTATATCCGCGGATCTTGTTTATATAGCTGTCGATATTTTCAATATCGTAGCAGACAACAACCGCCCTAAGCGGCTTTTTGAAAGCCTTATAAATATGTCTGGAAATAATTATCCAAACGCAAAGCGCCGCTATCTGCATTAAATACGTCAGCAAAAATTCAGCGAGGTTGAACCAAATAAACGAATAAACCCTGATTATCATAATTGCCGCCAAGTCACTTAGCAGAACGGCAAAAACGCCGGTTATGATAAGCTCGATAGAGCGCTTGGTCATAATTTCATAGGTTCCCGTCATATAGAGGAAAAGCGCCGAGAAAATAACCAAGGGAACAACAGTTGCGTGGGTATCAACGGGGATGTTTCCGCTACTGAAAAGATTCATCAGCGCAAGCACAAAAACCGATGTAACAACTGCTATCTGAGCTATGGCGTTAAGATAATACAGCGACCTGCTGAAGTTTTTTATAAACTTCTTCATTTTTACAGCTCCTAAAGAAAGGCTTTACTTAAAAGCAACCCTCTGCTGCTGCTTTGGCAGCCGAATTATCGCCGGAAACAACAAAATAAACATAGTTTCCGCTTGAACCGATTACTGCATTGTTTATCTTATTTATCTCGTCGGGAACATAGTCAACAAAGCTATCGTAAAGCTCCAGCTTTCTCTCGCGGATAACGTCGAGCATATCCTCGACATCTTCCTTGTCCTTCATTTTGAAAACTGCAATTTCGTCCGCAAGAGCGCCGCTTGAGCAAACAAGAGCCTCATACTCCTCTATTGCTTCAAGGTCAATTCCGTAATAACGGCGAACAATGTTATCATCGGTAAGGGCGATAAGCTCGGTAAACTCTGTGCTGTCGGAAATTACTGCCGCAACGTCAGCGGTAGCGGGGTTCTTCCCCTGCTCTTTATTGCAGGAGCAAAGGCAGAATACTGAAACGAGGACGAGTGCAAAAGATAAAAGCTTTTTCATAAATTTTCTCTCCTTTTTATTCGTATCTTGAGGTGTGGCGGCGAACATATTCAATCCAGTTTACATAAACCGATGACTCAAAATGGACGCCATCTGTGCTTATATCGGGTGAAAGATATCCATCTTCAGAGGCAAGTGCACTGTAAACATCAACAAAGTAGGCCTTTTTGCTTTCAGCGAGCTTTAGTAGCCGTCCGTTATACTCTTTTATTTTGGAAATGCTCATCTGATCTGCTTTTTGCTCTTTTTCCTTTGTGATGGGCGGGATAGACTGAATATAGAAGATCGCGTCGGGGTTATCGGCTTTGAGTGTATCGAAAACCTTTTCGTACTGAGATACCATCTGGTCAACGCTCATCCAGTCAAGTCCGTTTGTGCCGAGCATAAGGTAAATCTTAGCGGGCGTTAGCTCTTTTACCGCCGCAGGAATGGTAACCTTATCTCCTGCCTTATTTCTTACAGACTCAGCCGTCAAAACAGTTTCAAGGTTAATTCCCGTTGATGCGACAACGCTTGTGTTTGTAAGCGAGGAGTAAAGGTCAATTCCTGTAGTTATGGAATCCCCCACAAAGACCGCATCGGTAAAGTAGGCGGTTTCCCTCATATCAGACTCGGGAAGCGGAACGGAAAATCTCTCGTCACCTGCGCTCACGGTCTGAGAGGAAGCGACGTCAGAGGACATATCCGCAACCTGCGACGAAGACGCATCGGGGCGCTGGGCTATAATATTTTTATTAACATCATTGCCGCTGAAAAGCCATATTAAAGACAAAATAAGGGCAATAACAAGAATAATTGCCAGAAAGGAAAGCCCTGCAAGCGTGCTGTTAAGATGCACCGCATAGGTTTTCGCCTTTTTGTTAAATATACTTCTCTTATCTGCCACCTTATCACCGCCTTTGCATAATACTCCATAATGTGCATTGTACCATTTTTGCTCGCATTTGTCAATTATTGTGCCCATTCTTAAAGGTTTGTTTACTAAATTATTGTTTTTTAAGCATTATGCGGTAATCTATGTGAATATTGAAAAGACATCAAATCTATGTTATAATAAATAAAACATCAGTTTAAGGGGGTACTGCATGAGAAAAACACTGATACTGCTAATAATAATATGCCTTGTTTTTGTTCCATCTTGTTCAGCGCGAAGAACAGATAAAAACGACTCTTCCTTGCTCCAAAGTGTTTGCTCGGCCGAAACCGAATCAGAAAACGAATCCTCCTCATCTCAAAATCAAAGCTCGTCGAATAACGTATCCGACACAACCATGTCGCAGAATAGCTCTTCCGCGAACGAGGTTGAATCGAATAATCAGTCGACGTCATCTCAAAATCACACCTCATCGGCAGAGAACAGCACGTCAAAAGAGGCCGCGTCGCATAATACTTCTTCCTCGGCCGAAACTACGTCGAAAAATCAGTCAACCTCCTCTCAAAAGGTAAGCAGCGTTACAAAGCCCACCTCCTCGCAAACGCAAAGCTCGGGTGTGGTGCAAGATATAGCCGACCTTGACACAATCGGAATCGGCGCTTATCATTTTAATCCCGCCTTTGCGCATAACTACGTGACGGAAGAAGCAACTGATTGGCAACTTAAAAATTCTCCAAAATTTGATACCCTTCGCTACGAAGAAATGGAGGATGTTTTAAAAGAAGGCTATTTCAATACAATAATAATGAATGCTAAAAACTTCAACGACGTAAAGCTGTGGCAGCTTTGTGAAAAATATGAGGTAACAGTTTGGTATCATCATAACGCTCATTTTCACAGCGAGGAGACAAGCATTGATAAATACATCAAGGATATCGACAACAATCTAACAACGGTAAAATCCAACAAAAAATGGTGGTCGCTCTTTGCAGGCTTCACCTTTGAGGAACCGTTTTGGATGGGCAAACAGTCAAATAACGAGTTTCTTGCCGAAACCGAGGCGCTTTACAAAAAATACGGAAAACGTCTTATGCCCATGTTTGCGGTATACGAATTTACCTCCTATGAAAATAACAACACGGATATAGATATGGATGATAAGCAAATCCTCAAAATCAATCCAAAATCAACAAAGTATCTTACCGATATAGGCTTTGACAGTTATGACGTTGACGTAAGGGCCGGCGCACCCAACGCAAACAGATATTCCTATTGGCAATCAATTCTTCCGAACAAACCGAAAATTGTTGACGGCGACTCATACTACACCGAATACGTAAGCTACCTTTTAAGCCTTGTCGATCACGACGTAAACGTATGGTTCCACCCAAGCGCAAGCACTCGAAATATATGGGGAGGTATAAACGGTTTAAAGGTCGCAGATGAAGAATTTTGCCTTTCTCATCTCGAATATTTCAGAGAAAAACTGTACAAGCAAAAATATAAGGGCGGGCTTATTCTTTACAACTACAAACAGTTTACAGAGGGTGTCCAGACCCTTGAAAGATTACTTGTACTAAACGACCAAAACGGCAACCCCAAAATGTTCCCCGAAATCGAAAAATGGCCAAGATATTCTCAGAGGCTAAAAGAAATAACACAGGAATTCAAGGGCACAACAAGCAACAAAATCACACGCTTGAAATAACTACACCTAATTTTTGTTCAAGAAATCTAAACCGTTTAAACCCAACACACAAAAAACAAAAAGCATTGCTATATTTTCGCAATGCTTTTTTATTTTTGCTAAGTAGCTCTTATGCTATTCAAGTTACACTTCTATTTCTGCGAGGTATGGGGTGTGGTCGGACTGGGTAGTCTTGGGGATGGTAACCGATTTTACCTCAATATCACGGCTTACAAACATATAGTCGATCTTTCTGTCAGGCTCGTGAGAGGGATATGTATAAAGAGGATCATCGGTAATACTTGCGGTGTCTACAAACTTCTCCATAAGCTCAAAGGCGGTGATAAAAAGTGAGTCGGGAGTAAGGTTAAAATCGCCCATAAGGATGCATTTTTCGTCCTCAAAGTTTTCGACCGCAGTATAAACAGCATTAACGATTTCATCAGGGTAAAGTCCGAAATGAGTAGCAAGAACGGTTATAATCTTGCCGTCCACATCAATTTTAGCCTTTATAATGTTGCGGGACTCATATTCTGTTCCAAAAACAACTTTCTCAGCATCGGGAATTTTAACAGCCTCAGCAGAAGTGATAGGATATTTTGAAAGAATTGCATTTCCATATGGATTTTCGTCCTCAACCATAATTGCAGGGCCGAAAAAATAGTAAGGATAGCCCGCTTTTTCAGCGATATATTCTGCCTGAGCGGTGTAATCCTCACGTGGTCCTTCTCCTCTAACCTCGTTAAGACCGACAATCGCAGGTTGGTATTTTTTAAGTATATCAGCAACGCCGTCAAGGTTAATATCATCATTAAAAAGGTTGTTAGCGCCGTGCTGAATGTTATAGGTCATAATTTTCATAACAGATCACTCCTTTATTAACACTAAAATAGCATAAAAAAGCAAAAAAAACAAGCCTTTTTACAAAGACTTGTTAAATTAGAACGATATTGGTGCACCATCGGGGACTCGAACCCAGGACACCCTGATTAAGAGTCAGGTGC
>CAZDSQ010000068.1:0-8249 GCA_964508295.1 uncultured Oscillospiraceae bacterium
AATAAGGCTTTGCCCTATTTCGACATAAACATAGTCATTATATAGATGGCAACTTAGAGTATATCACACAAGGTCATTTTTATCAAGCCTTTATTCCTCGGTCTTTTTGGCGGTGTCGATGCTTTTTCCGAACACAACAAAGCGGTCAAAGAGGTACTCGGTTACGAAATTTATAAGCATCGTGCCTGCAAGCACAAGGTACTCGTTGAGCAGTATCGGCTCGCCCGTGAGCACGGCGGTCCACCAGGTAGACAGCGGAGTGAACACAAGGTAAAAGCCCGCTACTTTGAGCATTGCGATGGGAACGTTGTTTGCCGAGCAGAAGGTAAACTTTCGGTTTAAGGTGAAATTCCAAAGCACCGAAAGCACGAGCGAGGCGAGATACGAAATCCAGTGCTCAAGATGCAAGACCTCTTCCATAAGAGTAAAGCTAAGCACCTGAATAACGCCTGCGCTAATTGAAAACAGCACAAATTTTATCGAGCGAACAAGCTCCCTTTTCTTTTCTGTCATAAAAAATCCCCCTCACTTTTAGCCAATTATAACACAAGACTTGGTTTTTTTCAACAAGAATTCATAATACACCGCATCAATATAATTTACCGCAAATTAAAAGTAACATAAAAAAGCCTCCCTTGTGTAAAGGGAAGCGAAGCGCCGAGTGGAAGTGAATAACAGTCCGGCGGGCTGTTAGAGCCACGAGGTGACCGAGCCATAGCGAGAAGTGGATTTTTGCAAAGCAAAAAGACAGAGGGATTGTTACGAACGCAAATATAACTTCATTTTTTATGGAACAACAATCCCCGGTCTCCGCTTTATGCGGAACCAGCCCCCTTTACACAAGGGGGCCTATTTTTAAAAATGCTTTGCATTTTTACAGCGGGTGTCTGTCCGACATATCGGCGGCGGGGTTAGGGTCGTCGCCATCGCGAAAAAACTCGAGCGGTCTATCCTTCATATACTTGGGTGTTCCCTGAGCGATAGCTGGAAAGTCATTTGGGGTGTTGGCAGTCGGCTGAATTTCGTAGGTGCCGTAGCTGTTTACCATCTGCTCGCAGGTTTCGGGCGTAGATGCAGGCGGCTCTGCCGCTATTTCAAAGAGCGGCTCAAACTGCGAGCTATCCTTAAGCTTGTCCTCGTCCCTGCTTATATCTTTGTTACCTCTATTTTTAGGCATAAAAAATCTCCTTTTCTTTAAAGTACACACCAAAAGTGTTCCCTAAAGAAAAGGAGAAATTCTCAGTTGATTTGCTGATTTGTTATTTTTTCAAAGTAGCTGCCATCCATTGTTCCTGCAAAAAGAGTGCAATAATTTTGCGTTCCTTTATTGGCACAAATAGTAAAATACTCATCAGAATAGTAAACTCTCACGTGATCGGGGTATATCGGCAGCAAACTATACCATTCGTCTTTACATATAAGTGTTTTTTCATCAGTTTGCTTGTTAACAGAGTAAAACTTCTTGTTTGTGTATGATATGTAGTGAGTTTGGTTGCTTGCAAGAATTATAGCATCGTCAAGCTCTTTTTTTAACTTTATTTTATCATTTTCAATCTCAATAATATAAGATTTATCAAAACACTCGGCAGTGTGCAGATTACCGGACATTCCCGCCGCTCTCGTATAACAATTTACAGAGCCGTAAAACACATCGTCCTTTTTAAAGATTACACAATCAAAATTCTTACAATCGGCAAATTCCTGCTCAATCTGCTCTCGCAGATACTCGTAGCCCTCTTTGCTTACGTCTTTTCTATGGTCATAGACGCCTCTATACCTTCCACACGCCATAACAATTTCTGCGGCAGATTCCTTTTCTGCAAGCTTGGATTCATCTGTGTTTATGGCAAGCTCCCAGCCGCCTTTGCCTATTTCAACATATCTGTCTTGTGCGGCGTATTTCACCTTTATGAAATCATGCTCGCCGTCAGAAAAAGTGTAGCAATACTGTCCAAGCCGACGGTCATTTAGTCCTCCGAGCAGAATATTGGTGCAAAAGGTTATAAACGCTATAAATAAAACAATCACTAAAATAGTAATTCCAAAAACGTTTTTAATGGTTTTTTTCAAAAGAATCACCGCCTTTATTTTATTATAGCATATCAGCGGCAGGGTGTGCAAGTCTCTTTGCGGCGAAGGCGCAATACCTCTTCACTATTCACTCTTACTTCTTACTTTCCAAAAATCCCGTTCTCATTTTTTAGTGAAAAGTGAAGAGTGAAAAGGTAAGAAGTAAAAATCCCGTCCACTTTTGTGAACGGGATTTTTGGCACCCCCTACGCGAATCGAACGCATAACTAACCCTTAGGAGGGGTTTATTATATCCATTTAACTAAGGGGGCGGATACTCGATTATTTTACTACATAAAACAGATTTTGTCAATTACTCTCTTTGATTGACTTTTATGATTTTAGGTGGTAAAATGTTTTTAATGCCACTTTGAAAGAGGTTTTACCTTTATGAAGATTGTTGTTCTGGACGGCAAGGCGCTTGCCGCCGACGATTTAAATTACAACGAATTTGCCAAATACGGCGAAGTTACCTTTTATGAAAACACCGCGCCCGAGCAGACCATTGAGAGAATAGGCAACAGCGACGTTGTTCTTACAAACAAGGTCGTTATCTCGCGCGAGGTTATGGAGGCCTGCCCCTCTGTCCGCCTTATCATTGTTATGGCGACAGGCTACAACGTTATCGACCTTGACGCCGCCCGCGACCACGGCGTTACCGTTACAAACATTCCCGCCTACTCGACCGATTCGGTTGCCCAGTATGTTTTCGCCTGCATCTTAAACTACTGTAACCGCATTACTGAGCACGCCGAGAGCGTAAAGAGAGGCGACTGGATAAAAAGCGACACCTTTTCCTACCGCGTCGCTCCACTTTATGAGCTTGCGGGAAAGACGATAGGCATAGTCGGCTTTGGCGCTATCGGAAAGGCTGTTGCAAAAATTGCCAGGGCATTTGATATGAATGTTCTTATTTATTCGAGAACGATTTACCCGCAGTTTGAGAGCGCAAACCTCAAATTTGTTGACCTCTATACCCTTTTGGAAAACTCGGATTTTGTTTCGTTGCACTGCCCGCTTACCGCATCGACCAGAAACTTGATCTCGGCAGAGCAGCTTAAGAAAATGAAGCCTACGGCTATGCTCATAAACTCTGCGAGAGGCCCCGTTGTAAACGAAAGCGACCTTGCAGATGCACTTAAAGGCGGCATCATTGCCGCGGCGGCGCTTGATGTTTTAAACCACGAGCCGATGAGCGAGGACTGCCCCTTAAAAGACGCTCCTAACTGCATTATCACGCCGCACATTGCCTGGGCTCCGTTAGAAACAAGGCAGCGCCTTATGGACATTGCAATTAAAAATCTCGAAAGCTATCTTAGCGGCACACCCCAAAACACCGTCAACATTTAAAAGGAGGATCTGTTATGGAATTTTTTGATTTTGGCACCTTTCTCGGAGTATCAGGAACTTTATCAGTTTTTTCAGTAATCCTTTCGATTTTCTCTTCTTTGGCATCGGCTGCTATATATATTGTAGGCGCCATTGCAGTTTATAATTTCTGCAAAAAGCTCTCAATTCCTAGTCCGTGGCTTGCGTTTGTTCCTATTGCAAATGTTTACAAACTCGGCCAGGCCGCAGAAAAATGTTGCGAGATAAACGGCGAAAAGAAAAAATACGCAAAATTACTTCTCACCTTGGAAATTATTACCTGGCTCCTTATAATCCCCTATATTGTTTTCCTTATTGTATTTGTATTCTCTATGGTTTCCGCAGGGGTAGCCCAAAGCGAAACAGGAATTTTTTCCTCGCTTTTATTGCTTTTAATTGCTCTGTTATTCGTTTTGTTAATGCTTGCTTCTGCTGTTACCTTGTCCGTATTCACATTCATCGCATACTACAAGATATTCAAGGTTTTCGTTCCCGAAAACGCAACTTTATATATCATACTTACATTAGTTCTTTCGCTGACCTGCGGATTTCCTTGTATAATGACGCTTATTGCAAGTCTTAAAAGCCCCGCAATTGCCCAACAGGCCAATAACGAAAATGTATACACTTATACTGTAAATAATTAAAAGGAGCTACATACTATGAAAAAGATATCAGCAATCTTACTCGCGATTTCCCTCATTTTATGTTTCACGGCCTGCAAGCATAGCTCCGGCGATTCAAGCTCGAAAGCAAGCTCTGACCTTGCCGCTTCAATGAATCCCAATGCCGAAAATATCGGCGGAAACAACGACCCCGAATCCTCAAAGTCTAACCCCGATCAAGCCCCCGACCCCTCCTCATCTGACACCGAGAGTGGCGACAAGGAGCAGGACGCTACTTCCTCAAAGGCTGACAGCGACACAAATTCGAGCAAGAAAGAGGACAGCACAAGCAGCAAAACCACCGCTAATGATGACAAACCCACAGGCACCACAACAACTTCATCTAAACCCTCACAGAGCGACGATCAAGGCAGCCGCGATGAAAACGACAACAGCACAAACAACAACAACAACAACAATAATAATAATAACGACGACAACAATGATGATACCTCGACTGACAACAGCACAAGCAGCCAAAAGCCTACTACTTCAACATCGACCAGCAGCAAAACCGTTATTGAAACCGAAGACGACCCACTTTGGTAAAAAAAATAAAAATCCCCTGCGGTTGCAGGGGATTTTATTTTTTATTTAGACGAGGTTGCGGACTTTGAACTTGTTGCTTCAGACGAAGTTTCGGTTTGGGAAATGCCGCTCGAAGCCGTTTCTGTCTGCGCGATGCCGCTGGAAGTTGTCTGAGTCTGTGACGAAACATTTTCCTTCTCGGTTTCAGAATCCATAATCGCGGTGATAACGTATTTATCCTTGCCTGTTTTTTCAAGCACATAGTACATATACTTATCGGGCTCGGCATTTTCCTGAGTGTTGCCCAGAACTGTCGTTGAGGTTACATAAGCAACTGTCAGGGTGTATTTCTTGCCTTTACGGCTTATCTTGTCAACCCTTGGCTGATACTGAACTGTGTAACCCATAGGGGGAACAACATAGGACGAGGTTTCCTCATCAAACTCAAAGGTGATGCTGGTGTTTCCAAAGGTCTGATGCGAGAGAGAAACGCCGCTGCCGAAAAGACTTGCGGCAGAAACATCAAGGTCACTCGACGGAATAAGCATCATTCCATATTCATCCTCAGGGTACGCCGCACCATCGCCGATATTCATAAGCAGATTCCACATAGACGACATTAAAATAGTGTGCTCATCTGCGCTTGAAACATCTGAAAAAGCAACCGGGTCTACCATTACTACGGGAGATATAAACTGTTCAAACTTAAGCCTTTGCTCCGAGTCATCAAACAGCGAGGCTACAAATCCTACGATCAGGCTGATAATTGTTATGACCCCGATAAGAGCAAACGCCAGAACAGATGCACCCGCAATAATAGTTGTTCTTTTTTTAGCCGCCTCTTTTTCTTTAGCGGTTTGTTTTTTACTTGCTACAGTTCTCATAAAAAACTCCTAAAAATTAACTTTCTTTCATTTTACCACACAAAATCAAAAAAAACAAGTATTATTGTTTTTTCTGCATCAAAACTACTCCCGTATAGTAGTGCTTAAGTATTTCTTCAAAGCTACTTCCCTGCCTTGCCATAAAGTCGGCACCGTACTGACTCAGCCCTACGCCGTGCCCATAGCCTTTGACCGAGAATACAAACCCTTCATCTTTATAGCTTACCGTAAAGCAGGCGGAGCGCAGAGAAAAAAGCTCTCTTATTTTTTGGCCGCTTACCTCTACATTTCCAACCGTGCAGGAAAGCACCGTTCCCGAAGGTGAATACTCAAAATCGGTAAAAAGCAGACTGTCGTCCTGCGGCAAGAAGGCATCTGGGAAAGCGGTCGCAAGTGTTTTTCGCGCATCGCTTGCCGAAACGCTTTTCGTCGACTCAAGGTTTGCATTATATGTATCTCCCGAGCTATCGACAGCAACCAAATAAGCTACCTGCCCGCCCCACACGTTCTCTGCCGACTCGGTTTTGCCCATTGAGAGCGAGTGGTACGCTGCAACGATGGGGCAGCCGTCATAAGCGACAACACAGCCCAGAACACTATCTACTGCCTTTTGCATTTTGGCAATATAGACGTCATAGCTTTTTCCCCAGCGCTCTTTGAGGGTTTTATCGTCTATGTATCCTTCATTTTTTTGTAAGTCTATCTCAGCAGCGTATTTCTCTCCTGCCGCGCGGGCGCGAAAGGCGTTTGTATAGATTGCCGCCGCCTGCGCCTTTAGCGCCTCTATATGAAAGGTTGGCGGCATTTCTGAAGCGAGCGCGCCGACAAGGTATTCCCTTTCAGTTAGTTTTTTAGCGACAGAGCCCGATTTATCGTACACGGAAAAGTATCCCGCGTCGTTTTCCACAAACAAAAAAGCGGTAAGCGGGATAAGTGCAAGCATAAGCAAAACCGCCACCGCGCCTTTTAACATTTCTTTCATTTTCTCTGCTCCCTTTAGGCATTGACTTTATACTCAAATTGATTTAAAATAGAACACAGAGTTAAAGCGAAAAAGACAAGCTTCTTTTAGAATTTATGCCTGCACATCTTAATTTATGTGCAGTATGGAGATGTTATTTTGAAACAAATAAAAGAAATTTTTAACAAAAGGCCTTTTTTCTGCTCGGTTGCCTCTCTTAGTGCTCTTGCGGTCTTTTTAAGATTTTTAGAGCTGGCAGTTAACATAGAGACAGAAACCGGATTTTACAAAAATCGTTTCAGCTTTGGCAGAATTCTTTTTGTTATAGTGATTGTAGCCGCATTTGTTTTTGGATTTGTCTGGAACAAGCTTTCGAGGCGTCGTGCGCTTTTGCCCATTAATATGAGGTTTGATTTTTCCTCTGTTCTCAGCGAGAAGCTCCCATTTGCCATCTGCACTATCGGATTTGCTATAAACACCTTTTTCGAAATTTACCTTTTATCAAATCCTATTTCATCATTAGTCTCGGTTAAGACCACCAACGCTTTTGCCGTTTTTACCACCATTTTTTCAGCCGCCTGCTTAGTTTACTTTATGTTTGTAACATTTCTTATTGAAAACAAGTTTGTCGGCAATTCGGTTTTCGGCGTTGTTTTAGTAGCCTGGGCAGTTTTTAGGGTCCTGAGAGATTTTATCACATCTTCAACTGTTTTTTACATTTCAAAAAGCCTTTTAGATGTTCTGTATCTCTGCAGTCTGCTACTGACGGTTTTTGCTTACTGCCGCCTCATTTCAGACACCGACAACTTTAAGGGTTACCGGCAGTTTTCAATCTACTCACCCATTACGATCGTTTTGGGCTTCACCCTTTCTGTTCCCGCCATTCTCGGCTGGCTTTTCGGCTTTGATGCGGTCAGTTTTTCGGACGCTGTTATGAACATTGTAAATCTTTCCCTTTCGCTGTTTTTACTGCGCTTTTCGATGCATCTATACAAAGAAAGATAAAACAAAAAGCTTCCCTCAAACGAGGGAAGCTTTTTATTTTACATATACAGCGGTTTTACCGCTTCAAACACCCTATCGGCAACCTCTTCCAAACTGCCGCTTCCGTCAACTATAATGATATTCTCATCATTCTTGGTTTTCTCAAAAACCTCTAAAAAGTTGTTTCTTGCGGCGGTGAGGCTCTGCTCATTTTCAAATATATCAGAGGTGGTCTTGCGGTTTTTGTAGATGCGCTCAAGGCAAACGTCAATAGGAACATCTATAAATAGGCAGATATCGGGGCGTGCAAGCTCCTTTGCCCACTTGTTTATCTCCATGACCCACTGTAGCGGCATATTCAGCTTCTGATATGCGTAGGAGGAGAAATAGTATCTATCGCTGACAACGCTGATACCGTTTTTAAGATTTTCTAAAATGCCGTCCTTATCAGTTACGTGCTCAAGTCTGTCAGCGGCAAAAAGCAGCGCAACAGTTCTGGGGTCAGCCTTTTCGCTCCCCGCAAGAATTTCTCTTATTAGCCTTCCGATTCTTCTATCGGTCGGCTCAAAGTCAAAAACGGCTTTGGCGCCGAGGCTCTCAAGCTTTTTGCAAAGAATCTTTGCCTGGGTGCTTTTTCCACTACCGTCAATTCCCTCAACGGCTATAAAACGAGGCTTTTTAAAATCTCCCATAGCTTTTCTCCTACATAAAATAAAAATCCTGTCGACCGCTCGGCAGGATTTTTGCTGGTGCCGGTGGCGGGGGTCGAACCCGCACGGTATCGCTACC
>CAZDSQ010000069.1:0-8160 GCA_964508295.1 uncultured Oscillospiraceae bacterium
TATTATGACACTTTCAAACCGAAAGTGTCTTTTTGTTATATAAAAAACGGAGACTACTTCTTTACGAAGTGTCTCCGTTACGGTGCTTTTGTTCTTTATTTGGATGAAACGAGATGAATTGTCTTGAAAAAAAGCCTATTGTGTGGTATTCTAATGCTGGCGGAGGTGTAGACTATGGTTTTAACTTTTTTAGGAACGGCGGCTGCAGAGGGATTTCCTGCGGTGTTTTGCAACTGTAAATTCTGCAACGAGGCCAGACGCCTCGGCGGTAAAAATATCCGCACTCGCTCACAGGCAATCGTAAATGACGACCTGCTTATAGACCTGCCCGCAGATACGTATTATCACTTTTTGCAAAACTCTATTGAGGGCGATAAAATAAAATACCTGTTTGTAACCCACGCGCATCAGGATCATTTTTATCCCGAGGAGCTTGTGATGCGCCACGGAGCATTTGCACACGATATGCGCGCTCCGATTTTAAAAATGTTCTGCTCGCAGTATGTTAAGGAAAAATTGGAGCAAACAGAGATAAATCACGATAATGTTGAAATCAATGTTATTGAGCCTTTTGAAACGGTCGAGCTAGATGGGTACAGCGTAACCGCTCTTCCTGCAAGGCATATGGAAGGCGCTTTGTTTTATATCATACGGCAAAACGGTAAGGCCTTAATGTATGCCAACGATACGGGATATTTTTACGACGAGGTTTTTGCATATCTGCAAGAAAACAGCGTGAAAATTGATATGATCTCTATGGACTGCACCAACGTGGATATTCCCATAAGCAACAACGGAGCTCATATGGGCTTTAAAAATATTGACCAGCTTTTAAAAAGGCTTGAGCAGATAGGCTGCATAGATGATAGCACAATAAAATATGTAAACCACTTCTCTCATAATGCAAATCCGCTTCAACCCGTTCTCGAGCAAAGGGCAGAGGAGTACGGCTGTAAGGTTTCTTTTGATGGATGTGAGGTTGAGTTTTAAGGGCAAACGAACAACAGAATAAAACGCGGCATAGCATATTATGAGGTGTAAGCTTATGAGAGAGAAACCCTATAATAGAGATGCTGTGGTGGAATATGCGCGCAGATGGGCGCTGGGTCGAAACCCCGCCTACTATAATTTTGAAAATATCGGCGGCGACTGCACGAATTTCGCCTCGCAATGCATATATGCGGGCGCAAAGGTTATGAACTTTACACACACTATGGGTTGGTATTACCGCTCGCTATCTGATCGTGCACCCGCTTGGAGCGGCGTTGAGTATCTGTATAACTTTCTTGTTAACAACCGTTCGGTAGGCCCCTACGGACACTTGGTACAGCAGAGCGAGGTAAAGACAGGAGATATAGTCCAGCTTGGAAGAAACAGCGGCGGCTTTTATCACTCGCCCGTAATTACCGCAACCGACCCCGTCATTTTGGTGGCGGCGCATACCTTTGACGCTCTTGACAGACCGCTTTCCTCGTATATCTATGACGTTGCCCGCTTTATTCATATCGACGGCGTGCGAACTTGGTAAACAAAAAACTAGAATGACCGTTCTCGGTTTTTTGTTATGGCAATATTTTTAAACAATGCAAGAAAACAAGCAATAAATTGATATATATTTTTAAAATATTGTACTATAATTATACCGCAAAAATAAAAAAGGAAGTGCCGATTTTGAAAAGCAAAATTAAATTTGACCTTTCATATCTTTGGGTTATTTTGGCCGCAGTTCTGCTTGCCTTCAATTATCAGCTTTTCATAGTTGAAAATAGCTTTGCCCCTGCGGGAATAAACGGCATCGCAACCATGATCCAGTATAAAACGGGCTTCAGTATTTCGTATATGTCGCTTATCATAAACGTTCCGCTTTGTATTCTGGCCTACTTTTTGGTGGATAAGGTCTTTGCAAAGAAATCCCTCTGCTTCTGCCTTGTCTATTCCTTTGTTTTTCTGTTTTTGCAAAAGCTCGGCCTCGAGACCTTTCAATATGACGCTCAGGGGCACGACACCATTTTCCCCGTAATCTTAAGCGGCGTTATCTCGGGCGCAGTTTACGGAATTTGCTTCCGCTTAAACGCCTCGACAGGCGGCACCGATATTGTTTCAAAGTATATCAGCAAGATAAAGCCTCACCTCAGCTTTTTCTGGGTAACCTTTACCTTAAACGCCTTTGTTGCGGCAGTTTCGTTTTTTGTCTATGCCGAGCCATCAAGCGTGGGCGAGCTTGTTTACGATTATAAGCCCGTTTGCCTCTGCATTACCTACTGCTTTGTTTCAAGTTTTGTTGGCAACGCAATTCTGAAGGGCACAAAATCCGCCTATAAATTTACTGTTATCACCCCTCATGCACAGGAGATTTCCGACAAAATTAAAAAAGAGCTTCGCCACTCCTCGACCCAGATAAATGCAGTCGGCTCGTATAGCGGCGGGGGATATACAATGCTCATCTGCGTTGTGAACAGGCATCAGATAGTAGATTTCCAGAATATTCTTAAAAATTACGATAACACCTTCTCCTTCTGCGAGCAGGTTAGTGAGACCTACGGAAACTTTAAGCATATAAAATAATGTAAAAACGGCTCAAACCAAGGTTTGAGCCGTTTTTATTTAAAACTCGGGGTGCTTTTTGTAATAAGAAGGGGAAACGCCCGTAATGTCCTTGAAAACCTTGCTGAAGTAAGCCGAGGAGTTAAAGCCGCAAAGCTGCGAGATCTCGAGGAAGCCCTTGTCGGTCGAGGTGATGAGGTTGCAGGCGTTTCTTATCTTTATGCTGTTGAGATAGTCAATAACGGTAATTCCCATTGCCTTTTTAAAGGCGTGGCATAGGTGGAACTTTGAAATGTAAAGAAAATCGGCAATCTGCTCTATGTTGTGTATCTCGCTGTAGTTTGCGTTTATGTAAGAGATGATGCGGCTTATCTGCTCGTCGTAAGCCGTTTCGGGCTTGCACCGAGAAAGCTCGCTTAAGAGCACGCCCAAATACAGCGCAAACTCGGTTTCGCTCTGGCTGTTTGCAAGATGTGATAAAAGCGATTTAAAGCGCTTGTGCCGAGATTCATCAGGGGTGAGCATTGTGTTTTCAAAGCAGACAAGCATATCGGCTATTGCCTTGTCGGTGTAGGTCTTTTTAAGGAAATCCTCGGTAAAGCCTACAAGCGTTCTCAGTCCGTATGTGCCGCCCGTTCGGTGAAACTTCATCTTGGGAATAAGAACAAAGCTGCCCGCCCTAACCGAGAAAAATTTGTCCTCAACAAAGTATTCTCGGCTGCCCGCTTCGAGATAGTATATCTCGTAGGATGCGTGGTAGTGCATAGATCTCATTGTGGCGCTGCTCGAGCTTGTTGATATAAAATATTCTTCTGTGATAGAGTAATTTGCCATAATACCACCTCTTATAATGATTGTAGTTTGTCGAAACGCTAAAAAGCGCTTCGACAAGCCACTTTTTAAGTGGCTTAAGCAAAATTAAATTCTAATATTTAATTTTGCACAACACTCATTGCAATGGGATAGGACAAATTTCTTCTGAAAATTTGTCACAAAATCAGAGATTTTGTGGCGAAACAAGATTGTTTCGCCTAACCTATACCATTATAGCAATATTTTACAACACGACTTCAAATAAAGCAATAATTTTATATAAATTTTAAATATATTGATTTATAATTAAATTACAATCTTAATACCGAAAGGGGTATTTGTGTGAAATTTTACAATTCAAAAGATTACGTTCAGCATTTAGCCGGCAAAATGCCTTTCTTAATGGCGTACGGCGAGAACAATCATGAGGAGTGGTGTAAGAAGGCTAAGGAAAAGCTCACCGAGCTTCTCGGCCTGCCCCTCGTCCCTTGTGATGATGATATGTTCCAAATTACCGAAACCATCGAAAAGGATACATATACACAATACAAATTCGAGTATCAGAGCGAGGAGGACTATTTTGTTCCTTGCGACCTGCTCGTTCCTAAGAGCGCTAAAGGCCCCCTGCCTCTTACCATCTGTTTGCAGGGTCACTCCACCGGAAAACACATCTCGGTAGGCGAGCCTGTCTATCCCGGTGACCCCGGCACAATCGCAGGCGGCAGAGACTTTGCTATTCAGGCGGTAAACGAGGGCTTTGTTGCAATCGCAATGGAGCAGAGATATATGGGCTGTTCGGGAGTGGGCGACGAAAAGGGAAACCCCCAGTGCTTAAAGCCTCACACCGTTCCCCCGACATTCCACTTAGGAAGAACCCCCATCGGCGAGCGAGTTTGGGATATTTCAAGACTTATTGATGTTGTTGAAAAGCACCTTACACAGTATATCGACACCGACAAGATCATCTGTATGGGTAACTCTGGCGGCGGAACTGCAACCTTCTACGCAGGCTGCCTTGAGGAGAGAATCAAGGTATGCGTTCCTTCCTGCGCAGTATGTACCTACGGCGCTTCGATTCTGGCTATGGCGCATTGCGACTGTAACTATATCCCCGGTGTCCGCAGATATTTTGATATGGGCGACCTTGGCTGCCTCGTTGCACCCCGCGGATATGTTCAGGTAAACGGCGCTGAGGATAAAATATTCCCTCTTGAAGGTGCAAAGGAAAGCTTTGAGAGCATTAAGAAGGCTTATAAAAAGCTCGGCGCAGAGGACAAGTGCCATATGGTAGTAGGCGAGGGCGGACATAGATTCTATCCTGTGCAGGCTTGGCCTATCGTTAAAGAGCTTATTAAATAGGAGGAAACGAATTATGAGATTTGTTGGCAATAAGGTTGAGGACTTAAAAGTAGCTTATATCGGCGGCGGTTCAAGAGATTGGGGCTGGACCCTTATGAACGATCTCGTTACAAACGATGATATGACCGGTGACGTTTATCTTTATGATATTGACTATCAGGCAGCAAAGGACAATGAGGTCATCGGCGCTAAGTATAACTGCGTTCCCGAGGCAAAGAGTAAATGGGGCTTTCACGCTGTAAAAACAATAAAAGAGGCTCTTGAGGGAGCAAACTTTGTTGTTATCTCAATTCTTCCGGGTACCTTTGACGAGATGGAGTCCGACGTTCATACACCCGAAAAATACGGCATTTATCAGTCGGTAGGCGACACTTCGGGTCCCGGTGGAATAGTGCGAGCAATGCGCACCATTCCTATGTATGAGGAAATTGCAGAGAATATCAAAAAGTACAGCCCTGATGCTTGGGTCATCAACTACACCAATCCTATGACCCTCTGCGTTAAGACTCTCTACAGAGTTTTCCCCGAAATCAAGGCATTTGGTTGCTGCCACGAGGTTTTCAGTACCCAGAAGCTGCTTTGCACTGCTCTTGAGGAGCTTCGCGGAATCAAGGCAGAGCGTGACGAGATTAAAATTAATCCCGTGTCGGTCAATCACTTTACCTGGCTTACCGAGGCAAAGTACAGAGATATTGATCTTTTCCCTGTATACGCTGAGTTTGCAAAGAAGTACGAAAAAGGCTACACCAAGAACCTCGAGGACAACTGGTTTAACGATTTCTTTTCAACCTCGCATATGGTAAAATTCAATCTCTTTAATAAGTACGGTTACATTGCCGCCGCAGGCGACAGACACCTTGCGGAGTTTAACGACGGCACCATCTTCCTTAAAGATCCCGAAACCGTTAAATCTTGGGGCTTTGGTCTTACTCCTGTTTCGTGGCGTAAGGAGCATAGAGCTGAAAAGATTGAGGATAGCCGAATGATAAGAAACGGCGAAAAGGAAATCGAGATCAGAAAGACCGGCGAAGAGGGAGTTCGCCAGATGAAAGCTATTTTGGGACTTCACGACCTCGTTACAAACGTCAACATTCCCAATGTTGGTCAGATTCCCAACCTTCCTATAGGTGCAGTTGTTGAAACTAACGCCGTGTTCCGCGCAGACAGCGTAACTCCTCTTATGGCAGGGAACATTCCCACAGAGATCCACCCCCTCGTTTCGAGAATCTGCGCCGAGCAGGAGCTTGTAAGTGAGGCAATTGCAAAGCGTGACATTCAGCTTATATTCAACGCCTTCGTAACCGATCCCTTGGTAACCTGCTCTTACGAGGACGCTAAAAAGCTCTTTAAGGAAATGGTTCTTAACACCAAGGAATATCTTGGCGACTACGATTTGAGCGCACTTGATAATCTTAAATAGAGGTGGAAATCGTGGAAATTGCAAAAGAAAACTATAGAGATTTTTTAGGTCTTGGCGCTTGGAGCCTTGACCCCAGATGGTACTCCTTTGACGAGTTTAACTGGTTTGCAGATAAAAACTATTTTAACACCTATATGCTCAATTTTGAGGGACTCGGCACAACTATCTATGCTGCCAAAAAGCTTCAGGATAAGGGCTGCCAATTCTGGCTTGCAACCGCAAACGCAGGCATTTATTTCAGCAGAAAAGAAACCCTTTCCGAGTATATGTCAAGAATTAATAACTTTGTAAATAAGCTTAAGGAAAACGAGGTTTGGGATAGCTTTATCGGCTTTAGCTATGACGAGCCGCTTTTAAAGAGATACCACACCAATCAGGACCTCTATGATATGACCAAGGCGCTCTACGAACAGTACGGAAAGAGAAACTTTGTTTGCTTCTCGGGTCAGGAGGTTTCGGGCAAAAAGGGCAACTGGAACGATCCCGACGGAACTCTTATCTTAGAGAGCTTTGCAACCGAGTTTATCAGCGACGTTGGCTTTGACAGCTACGGTTATGATTTCAGAAAAAACAGCTCTCCCGCTATGGAAAGAAAATATAAAACTCTTAATGAAACCTATCCCGATATCCACGATGCCGAGAGCTATTATAAGCATTATTACGATATGCTTAAGGACAGAATGATAAATAAGGATGCTAAAATTTGGTATTTCCCCTGTATGTACGAGGTTAACACCTGGGGCGCATTCAAGAGCGACGAGGATTATTGTATCGCTCACCTCAAAGGCTTTACAGATTTGCTCTTAAAAGAGAAGAACCCTGGCGGTATGATGGGATACACCTTTAAAAGCTGGAGCGGAAACACCGTTGCACTCGACCATTTCTTAGGTCGCAACAATCCGAACAGATGGGAAAGATTTGAACAGGAGCTTTACAACACAAAAAGGCTCTTAGAAGCTAAATAACTAAGAGAGGACTACGTGCTATGGCAGATCTTAATATTAAAGATGACGGCAGAATTGGCTTTGGTGTTTATCACCTTGATCCGAGATGGACCTCGTTTGAGGAGTTTAACTGGTTTGTTGATAAAGGCTATTTTAACACCTATATTCTTAACTTTGACGGCGGCGGGGGAACGACCGTTGGCGCCGCAAAAAAGGTTCAGGAAACGGGCGGCAAGGCTTGGCTCGGCAGCGGAGATAAGGGTATTTATTTCAGCAGAAAAGAAAGCCTTTCCGAGTATATGCAGAGGATAGATAAAACCGTTTCCATATACAAGGAAAAAGAGCTTTGGGACGATACTTTCCTCGGCTTTAGTTTTGACGAGCCGCTTCTTAAAAAGTATCACACCAATGAGGATCTGCTTGCAATGACCAAAGCTCTTTATGAGGAGTACGGCAAGAGAATATTTTCTGTTTTCTCGGCCTATGAGGTAATAGGCAGAAAGGGCAACTGGGACGACCCTGAGGGAACCCTTATATTAGAGGACTTTGCAACAGAGTACCTCACCGATATTGGCTATGATAGCTACGGATTTGACTTCAGAGTTCCCAGCACCGAGAGAATGCAGAAAAAGTTTAAGGAAATGTCCGAAACCAACCCTGAGATTTACGATGCAAGGACCTATTATAAGTTTTACTTTGATACCCTCAAGAAAAAGGTCGTAAACAAGGATGCAAAGGTCTGGACCTTCCCGTGCCTCTACAGCACAAACACCTGGGCAGGAATCAAAAGCGACGAGGATTACTGCATAGCTCATCTTAAAGGCCTCACCGATTTTCTGTTCGAGCAGGAGAATATCGGCGGCGTTATGGGCTACGGCTTTAAGAGCTGGAGCGAAGAAAACCGCGCGCTTGACTTTAACCTAAACCGCTACAATCCAAATAGATGGGAAAAGCTTGAAGAAGCTATCTATAAGACCCGCGAGAGAATAGAAAACGCAAGCACAAAATAACAAAAAAGCCAACCCAACGGAGACACTTCGTAAAGAAGTAGTCTCCGTTTTTATATAATAAAAAGACACT
>CAZDSQ010000070.1:0-7917 GCA_964508295.1 uncultured Oscillospiraceae bacterium
TATATAAAAACGGAGACTACTTCTTTACGAAGTGTCTCCGTTCGGGCGGCTTTT
Organism: uncultured Oscillospiraceae bacterium; assembly: GCA_964508295.1. Taxonomy (GTDB): domain Bacteria; phylum Bacillota; class Clostridia; order Oscillospirales; family Ruminococcaceae; genus SIG578. The sequence goes on from CAZDSQ010000070.1 coordinate 55, forward strand.
TAATTTATATTCTGCCTTGCTCTTTAAGAAAATCAAGAGCCTTTTTAAGAACATCTTTGTCATTTTTAAAGGTGAGGGTTCTGAAAGCCTGCTTGGGTCTAAGCCACTTGTAGTCGCTAACCTCTTCTTTTTGTATCTTAACTGCAGGGGAGTCAGGCTCCGAAACGAAGTAAACGACCTCTTTTGAAACATTGGACTTAGGGTTGTAGGAAATAACCTCGCGAAATCCGTCAATAAGAGAAACCTTAATGCCAACCTCTTCCATAACCTCGCGGATCGCGGTTTCGTGCTCGGTCTCGTCGTTTTCAACGTGGCCTTTGGGGAACGACCAGTTGCCGTTTCTTGCCTGTTTAATAATTAAAATTCGCAGCTCGCGCTCTTTTCGGTAAAGAACCGAGCCGCAGGATTTTTCGTATACCATAAATTTGCCTTCTTCCGTTTGCTGTGCCTTAAAGATCTGTGTGTGAAATGCCGTGCTCCTCTGCAAGCGCTATAACCTCGCCGAGCCCTGCCGCGATCTCATCTCTTGAAAAATCGCAGTCGGCAAGCTGCTTGTCGGTGTATAACGAAAGCTCTTTGTAAAAGTCTAAAGCTATATAAAAATAGTCTGGCTCAGGGTGGGCGTCCAGCAGGTCAAAAAGAAGGTTTTCCGCTTCATTTATATTTCCTGCGGCGCACATTCTTTTGAGCATAATGCCTTGCAGACCCGCCTCGCCGAGATTTTCATCGTGATTTACCGTTGAAAATTCCTCGTTGTGAGTTGTTTTTGCTTTTAAATTGAGGAGAAACTCACCAAAATCCTCAATCATATCCATAATGTAATCGTTTCTCATTTTGTGTCTGATGTCAGCAGAACATCTAAATGGTCAACTGCCTTTTCAATAAGCAGCAAACCCTTGAATGTGTCCTCGCCGACCGCCTCCAAAAAGGTTTTTCTTGAGGTTATCTTGTTGGCGTTCATCTGAATAGCGAGGTTTTCCTCGTACTCCTCGCCGGTTATCTCGAGCTTTTCCTTTTCTGCAATCATAAGGAAAACCATTTCTTTTGCAACCAAGTTCTTGGCAGATTGTTCCATTTTTTCTTCAAACTGTTCCATTGTAAGCCCGTTGTACGAAACAAGGGTTTCAAGGGTAAGGCTGTCACTGCTTGCCGCTTTTTCGTAGCTCTTTATCAGCTCGGATTTGTAGTCCTCAACCTCTGCATCGGGATACTTTTTGATCTCGCAGCACTCGATAACAGAAGCAATGAGTGTGTTTCTGTTAGATGTGGTTATCTCCTCGGTCTTTTCCTCGAGAAGCTCGTCGTAGATCTCTTTTTTGTACTCGCTAAGCGATAAAAGCGAGGTGATTTTTGAAATGTTTTCAAAGGTGATCTCGGGATAAATAGTTTCGTAAACCTTTGTGATCTCAACCTCAAAAATAACTGCCTTGCCTGCAAAATCGGCGTTGTGGTATCCATCGGGAAATTTGAGGTTTAGTGTAACGGTTTCGCCTGCTTTCTTTCCAATGAGACCGGACTCAAAGCCGTCGATAAATTTACCGGAGCCTATTTCAAGAGCAGAGTTCTGAGCGCTACCTCCCTCAAAGGTTTCTCCGTTGAGATAGCCCACATAGTTTATGATAGCGGTGTCGCCGTTTTCGATAGCATCTGCCTTTTCCTGCATGGTTGTAAGAGCGTTTTCCTTAAACCTTGCGCGTATTTCGTTATCAATATCATCATCGGTAACAGAGATCTCAACAGGCTCGTAGTCAATTTTTGTGTAATCTCCAAGTGTGACATAGTCCGACAGCTTGTAGGGATAAAAATCGCCGGTCTTACCGCTCTGTTTACATCCTGAAAAAAAGCTTGTAACTAATATTATAACCATAACAAGCGCTACAATGTTTTTTCTGCTCATTTTTGAGTATCCTTTCAATGCAAATCTAAAACCAATTATAGCATAAATGCATTGGCATTTCAACAAAAGAGAGCAGATTTGGAAAATTTTATTTTGGGTATTTTATGCTTGTTTTTTACTACTGCACAGAATTGTTAAAAAATTATGTAAAAAATGCACAAATCAGTGGAATATTTTTAAAAGCAGAGCGTACAATAAAGAGAAATTTTAAGTCTGTTAAACTAAATTATTGACGAATTTTGCCTTATTGTTTATAATATAAGTAACAATTTAAGCGGATTTTCTATCCGGCTTTGTAACTTATGAGGTGATTGCAATGTTTGTTAAAGAGGTTGAAGTTAAAAATCAGGTTGGGCTTCACGCTCGCCCCGCTACATTCTTTATTCAGAAGGCAAATGAGTTCAAATCGTCGATTTGGGTAGAAAAAGAGGAGCGCCGCGTTAACGCAAAGAGCCTTCTTGGTATTCTTTCGCTCGGCATCATCGGCGGAACAGTTATCAAGATCATTGCAGACGGTGATGACGAGGCCGCCGCAGTTGAGAGCCTTATTGCTCTTGTAGATTCCGGTTTTTCCGAATAATCGTGCTTTGACGGCTGCTTTTGCTTTTGCAACAGCAGCCTTATTTTTTTAAAAGGAGGTGTGCGCCCGTGCAGGAAAATCGTGAAAAGATATTAAAGCTCAGACAAAAAGCCCTTGAGCTTCCGCTTCTACCGGGGGTTTATATTATGCGCGACAGTAACGGCGAAATAATATATATCGGCAAGGCGAAAAAGCTTAAAAACCGTGTTGTACAGTATTTCCGCAACATTAAGGCGCATCTTCCTAAGGTTTACCAGATGGTAATAAGGGTGGACGATTTTGAGCATATCCTCTGCGACAGCGAGTTTGAGGCGCTTGTCTTGGAGTGTAACCTCATAAAGCAACACACCCCTAAGTACAATATCCTTTTAAAAGATGATAAGGGTTATCACTATGTTAAGATCTCGGCGGGGCAGTACCCTAAGATCACCAGCGCCAAGCAGTCTGATGTTTTAAACTGTAAGGATGGCTCTAAGTTTATAGGCCCCTATATGAGCGCCTTTGCCGTAAAGCAGATGGCGGAGGACGCTAATAAGATTTTCAAGCTTCCGACCTGCAGCCGACGCTTTCCGCGCGATTTTGGTAAGCGCCGCCCGTGTCTTCGATACCATTTGGGTCAATGCAACGCCGTTTGCAACGGCAAAATCTCAGAAGAAGAGTATATGAATAGCTTCTCTGAGGCAGTAAAGTTTATAAAAGGCAACGGCGAAATTGATATTCCCGAGCTTGAAAGGCAAATGCAAAGCGCGTCAGAAGCGCTTGACTTTGAGCTTGCCGCAAGGCTGAGGGATAGAATTTTTGCCGCCCAAAAGATAAGGGAAGAGCAGAAGATATTTTTAAACGGCAAGGTGAATTGTGACTTTGTTGCCATCTCGGCAGGGGATAGAAAGTGCTGTATCTGCGTTATTAAATATAGAAAAGGCAGGCTTTGCGATAGCAGTCAGCATATTTTTGATAGCCAGCCGCCATTTTCTGAAATGCTTTCGCAGTTTTTGGCGCAGTATTATGTCGATGCCGATAATATTCCGCGCGAAATTTATCTCAACCTGCAGCTTGAGGACAGAGCAGTTATAGAAAAGCTGCTCTGTGAAAGAAGCGGAAAAAACGTAAAGCTAAGCGTTCCGCAGAAAAACGAAAAATATCGTCTTGTACAGCTTGCCCAAAACAACGCGGCAGAGGGGCTTGCGGCTCTTTCTAAGGTCAGCGGCAGGGAGATTGCAGCGCTCGACGAGCTTATGCGCCTGCTGTCGCTTGATAGTCCGCCCGAGTATATCGAAAGCTACGATATTTCAAACCTCGGTGATAAATATATCGTGGGCGGAATGGTGGTTTTTGAAAAGGGCAGGCCCCTTAAAAGCGCCTACAAAAAGTTCACCATAAAGGACCAGCTTATTCAGGACGACTACAGCGCTATGCGCCAGATGCTCCATAGGCGCTTTACCGAGTATTTAAACGCCGAGGATAAAACGCAGGGCTTTGGAAGATTGCCCGATTTAATTCTATTAGACGGCGGAAAAGGGCACGTCGGCGCGGTTATGCCGGTTTTGGAGGAGCTTGGAATTTCCACAAATGTTTTTGGAATGGTGAAGGACGGCAAGCACCGTACCAGAGCCATTACAAACGGGCAGGAGATATCAATTTCATCAAACCGCAGCGCTTTTACCTTGGTCAGCAAAATTCAAGATGAGGTCCACAGATACACCATATCCTTCCAGCAGAGCAAGCACAAAAAGGCCTCGCTTGTGCTTTCTCTCACTCAGATTGAGGGCATAGGAAAGGCAAAGGCAACGGCGCTTTTTGATAGGTTTAAAACCTTAAAGGCGATGCGCGAGGCTTCCGTATCTGAACTTTGCGAGGTAAAAGGAATAACGCCTGTTCTTGCAGATAAAATAAAAGAATTTTTAAATAGTTGAAAATAAAAAGTCGCCCCGAAGAAAAATCTTCGGGGCGACTTTTTTCTATCAATAAGCGGGGAAAGGGGTGGCATCAATAACTCTGCCGATAACTTTAAGCGAATCGTATTCGGTGATGGGAATATCTCTGTATTTCTGATTAAGCGAGCGCAGGAAAAATCTGCCGCCGACTGCTATCAGCTTTTTGCAAAGCGCATCTCCGTTAAGAACAAACACGCCTATCTGGTTTGCTTCAACGCTGTCCTGTTGACGAACCCAAACAACATCGCCGTCAGCAATTTCGGGGGTCATACTGTCGCCGTGAATGGTAATTCCAAAATCAGCCTCATAGGGAATATCGTCGCCTACGGGAACATCCTCATAATCGGACTCCTCAAGATACTCACCAAAACCTGCCGACGCGGAATTAACGTAAACCCTCATTGTCCTTACAGACAGAGTTTTCTCCACAGGGAACTCGACCACTTTTGCCGCAGGCTTAACATCCTCGGAGACCTTTACTGTCGAAAGCTGATGCTCGGTAACTATTTTAACAAGGTCTTTAGAACTCGCGTCAAGCGAAAGATATTTTGAAAAGAAATTATGATCCTCAGCGCTGATATTTTTCTCCTCGCCGATAAGCGAATATAAATCACATTCTAAAAGGGAACAGACCTTTAAAACGGTGTCAAACGAGGTTCCGCCCAGTCCCTTTTTAAACATACTGTTCAGTGTTGAATTGGGTATGCCGGACTCAAGTGAGAAGTTATGCAAACTACGGTATTTAAGTTTTATAAGCTGCATCAATGTTTCCTCGCGACTCATAGGGATACTCCTTTATTGTTGTTGTGTTTACATTATAGCGCACTTTTTATCGTTTGTAAAGAGGAAATTTGCGAAATTTCAAAAAAATCTCAAAAAAAGTGTTGACAATTTGCGAAATTTGGTATATTATGTAATCACAGAAACAAAATATCGCAAATTCAGTCTTATATAAATGGAGGTAACCGATATGTTATTAGATCTTATTTCTGCTATAGTTTTTCTGCCTTTTCTTTTCCTTTGCTTTTATGCCGCAGAGCGCGTGATCAATAGATTCGTGCAGAAGAAAAAGAGAGAAGAGAAAATGCGAATAATCAGAAATCGCCGCAGAGAGCTTGCTATCGAGCTTGCAAAATGCGCGTAACCTATAAAAAATAGCCCCGCCGATTAAGGCGCACTTCATAAAGAAGTGTGCCTCAATGAAGTTTGCCCATTCGGGCAAATGAAGTTGCCTGCGACAATGAAGTACACTTGGTGTATGAAGTTTCGCCTTTGGCGAAATTGGCAAACTTTACTTCACATAGGCTATAATCCTATACTTCATAGCAAGTTTTACTTGCCACTTCATTTTTGCGTCAGCAAAAACTTCATTAAAACTTACAAACGAAAAATAATGTGTCTACTATTTATAACGCCTTTGATTTGAAAGGCGTTATTTTTTATAAAAAAACGGAGACGCTTCGTAAAGAAGATGTCTCCGTTTGGCAGGATTATTTTTGTCTTTTTATAAAACTATAGTCGGCTCAGTTTCTATGTTGCTGAGTAGCACATCTGTGTCAGGGAACAGAGAATGGACAAGCTCGGCCAAATTCTGCATAGCAGGCTTTTCCATCTGATAGTGTGTCGGGGCGTAAAGTGCAATTCCGGCATTCAAAGCTTCTGTAAAGGCTGAGTGCTTTACATCTGCGGTTATATAAGCATCGCACCCTAAGGAAATAGCTTTCCTTAAATATTCGCCGCCTGCTCCCGAGCAGTAGGCAATTTTGCGGATTTTCTTTGAGGTGGAAACAAGCCTTAAGCTGTCGCAACAGAAAACCTCTTTTAAAAGCTCCGCAAATTCCCCACAGGAATAGTCCCTGCTAAGAACGCCGATATATCCAAAGCCGTGAGGCTTAGGCTCGGCGTGTGTTATGTCAAGAACGCTCTCTGCCTTAAAGCCTGCCTTCTCAGAAAGGAGTTTTTTAAGATGTGCATCAGCGCCAAACTCGCTTATGTCAAAGTTTGTGTGCGCCGAGAGAACTGATATGTTGTTCTTCAAGGCCAAAACCGCAGGCTCGCTCTCACAAAGCACCTTTAAGGGATTAAATATAACGGGGTGGTGGGTTATTATAAGCTCTGCTCCAAATCCCTTTGCCTCTTTGATGGCGGGAATGGTGGCATCAAGCGCAACAAGGATTCTTGTAACCTCGCGGTCGCCCTCAACCAAAATTCCGCTGTTGTCCCAAGGCTCTGCCTCTGTAAAGGGAAAATACTTGTCAAGCTCTTTTTTGATTTCAAAAACCGTAGCCATAATAGCCTCCTATGTGTTTTGTGTCATTCGGCGCTCGGTTTCCTTTATGAGCGCTGAAAAATATTCTAAAAGTCTGTTCTTGTCGTCAGACGGGGCGGATTTTTCTATCTGAGTCAGGTTCTTTTCAAAAACTCCCTTTTGCCACAATAGATATTCGCCGCCGCACTCATTGGTTTCAGAGGTGATTCCGCCAAGCTCAAAAACCGCAGAGCCATTTTTAAAATAATGCTTCTGCTCATTTAAAAAGCGGGCGGTTATTATAACATAAAATCTGTGCCCTTCGTGCACAACCGTTTCACCGAGTATTGAGTAGCCGCTCTCTATTAAAAACCTTCTGAGCAGCTCGCTGTGGGTCATAGGCTGCAAGATGAGCAGAGCGTTTGATGCCTTTGGATAGTCTGACGCGGCTAAAATATCTCGTATGGTTTCGCCGCCCATTCCCGCAATTATGATGTTCTGCGGCTCAAACTCGGTAACATTTTCAAGCCCGTCGGAGAGCACGGTTGCGATTTTATCACCAAGGTCGTGCGCCGAGATGTTTTTGCTGGCGGACTGAAGAGGGCCTATGGCAATGTCAGATGCGATAACACGCTCGCAAACGCCGCTCTCTACAAGGCTTATAGGGAGCAGAGCGTGGTCTGTTCCAATATCGGCAACGAGTGAACCTTTTTCAACAAGCTGTGAGATAGTCGATAATCGTTTCGGTAGAGTTATCTGAGCCATAGTATCCCTCCTTTTTAAGAAAAAAGCCCGCATAAAGCGGGCTTTAATGCTTTTTTGTTACTTATTTGTTTGCAGCGGCATTGAGCTTTGCAACGATCTCGTCTGCATTAACGCCGTGAACTGCGCAGGCATCTGCAACGGACTCGCTTCTTGCAGAGGGGCAACCGAGGCAGTGCATACCCATTTCAAGAAAAACGGGAGCGGTCTCGGGAGCGTTGTCAAGAATGTCGCCAATAATAGTATCTTCTGTAATTGTGTAAGCCATTTTATATTCTCCTTAAACTTAATTTCTCCTATTATTATAATACCCCCGCAAATAAAAATCAATACTGATACAAAAAAAGACTATATAAACTTGTTTGTTTTGAATAATTGTGATACAATGAGTTTAATCAAAGATTAAACTTATTATATCATAACAGCAAAAAAAGGTCAATAT
>CAZDSQ010000071.1:0-7730 GCA_964508295.1 uncultured Oscillospiraceae bacterium
ATTAGGGCTATGCCCGAAAATGAAAAACCACCCGCTATGCGGGTGGATTTTTATTCATTTGGTGGCAAATTATTCTTTTTCTATCTTGTAAAGGCAGAGCTGACCGGGAGCATACCACGAAATGTGCTCGTAGGAATCGGGGATCTTGTCCTCCTCGGCGGTTTCGGTAACGCCGCCTGCCGCGAGCGCCTGAGTGATAACGGTCGGGGTAACAACGCTGTTGTTTCCGAGGTTTATTATCTTGCCGGCCCTTGTTGAAATGGTGAGGTTTACCCTGGCAATATCTGTTCTGCTGTTGCAGACAACGGCAAAGTAATCGTCGCCGTTTTCGTCCTTAAAGAAGCTTAGGATAAGCGGGTTGTGGTTTCTTACGTCCTCAACCTTTAAGATGATATCGCTGTCGCCTTCTTTAAAGAGGTCAAATCCACCGAACGCCTCGCCAACGTGATAGGACTTAACAAGCTTCAGGTGCGAGAAATGCTCGCCGTGAACAAGGTGGAACTCTCTTATGGCCTCGGACATATTTATGTAGGTAAGCGAACGCTCACCGAACTTGTTTATGGGGCCGTTTCTGTAGTTGGCAGATGCCTTTTGTGTGTAAAAATGGAACCACAAAAGTCCCTCACAGCCGCTTGCAACGGCGGTGCTTATCTGCCAGATAAAGTCGTTGCGGCTCGGCTCCTCGTATGCCCAGTGTCCCATACTAAGTAAGGTAGTCCAAAGCGGTGCGCCGTACTTGTCGGCGTTTTCCTTAAACTTTTTAAGCTGCTTGAAGTAGCCGTCGGGCTTTAAGCCTTTAACCATCTGGGAATAATAGTCGTAGCAGAGGTTTTTCATCTCAATGTTGGGGAATATTGCCTCTGCAATATCGTCAATTCTCGGCTCGTAGAAGGGAAAATAGTTTACAAAGGGAACTAACTCGGGAGCAACCTCAAGCTGAATTTCATAAGCTTTTACAACGTTGGGAGCGGCGTCAAGACCCGGTTCGTCGCCAACATGGAAGCCCCAGGTGGCCTTGTGCTTTCCGAAATCGTTGTAGGCCTCCTGAAATCTCTTTTTGTAGCCCTCGGGGTCCTCTGCCGCCTTTCCCCAGCCTGCGCGCCTGTCGCAAACGATAAGCCTTATTCCGCACTCATAGCAGTAGTCCATTATCTCAAGCATTTTTTGCTTGTCGTGCCTTGCGGGGTCAAAATTTGGCGAAAAGGTCAAGGTAAGGCCGCAATCGCGCCAGTCGTCAATATCTTTTTTTGTTACCTGATTCAAATCTCGGTACACCCATGCGCCCATAGGGAAGCTGCTTTGCATAAAACCACCTCGTTTTTTGTTTTGTCGGCATTAGCCAAGAAAATTATACCATCCGACTTTTTAAGTCGCAATAGATTTTTAAAAATAAAAAGCAAAATTGAAAATCTTTTCAACATATGTTAAAATTATTTTGGTGATAAAAATGGATCTTCCAGAAAGAAAACAAAACAGATTAGAGAATTTTGATTATGGTGAAATCGGTTGCTATTTTGTAACATTATGCACGCAAAACAGACAGCACCTTTTTGAAATAGAATCCGTAGGGAACGACCTGTGTGTCGTTCCGAGCGTTCAAAATCAAGTTATCCACAAATGGATAAAAGAAATCGAAAATAAATTTGATAATATAAAAATCGACAAATATATTATAATGCCCGACCACTTGCATCTGCTCGTTAACATAACGGAACGACACATAGGTCGTTCCCTACATGATGTAATGAGGTTTTTCAAAACAATGACCACCAATGAATATATCAAGGGCGTGAAAAACAATCTATTGCCACCGTTTGATAAAAAAATGTGGCAAAAATCCTATTATGACCACGTTATACGAAATCGAGTCGATTACAACGAAACGTGGGAATATATTGAGAACAACCCGATAAAATGGATAGAAATGCATAAATAAAAGAGCAAGGCGTGAGCCCTGCTCTTTTCTCTTGTTATGAGGCCTTTAAGGTTTGCTTGATGCTTTCAGAGGACTGCAGCATATTTTCAGCAAATATGGCGTAGCCACGGGTGCAGTCGTTAACAAAAACGTGGGTCACCGCGCCCACTAACTTGCCGTTCTGTAGAATAGGTGAGCCGCTCATTCCCTGAACGATGCCGCCCGCCGCGTCTAAAAGGCGCGGGTCGGTCACACGGATAACCATATTTTTTACTGCGCGCTCAGAGTTATAGCTGATTTTCTCAATCTCAATTTCAAACTCCTCTGGCGCAAATCCCGATAGGGTTGAAAGAATGGTTGCGCGCCCTGTTTTTATCTCTTGCTTTAGTGCAACCTCAACGCTTTCGGACATAACCTTTACATTTTTAAGACTGCCGTAAACTCCGGTTTCATCATTTTTCAAAATACTTCCGGTGTTATAAATGGTAGCAAAATGTCCGTTGAGCTGACCCGGCATCCCCGCTTTGCTTTTTGTAACACTGTCGATTTCGGCACCGACGACCTCTCCCTTTAAAAGAGAGAGAATCTCGCCAGTTTCGCCGTCGCAAACAGCGTGCCCAAGCCCGCCGAAGATCTCGGTTTCGGGATCGTAATAGGTGACGGTGCCGATTCCCGCACTGCTGTCCCTTACATAAACTCCGATCTTGTAGGTGTTATCAGCGGAGTCTAAAACAGGGGTTATTTGCACGGTCTTACAGTCACCGTCGCTTTTTTTCAAAACGACCTCCAGCTCTTTGCCTCGGCTTTTTGAAACTGCAGAAACCACATCAGCATTGTTCTGCATCTCTTTGCCGTCAATACTTACGATAACATCTGACGCGCGTATTCCCGCGTCCTTTGCGGGAGTGTGCAGTTTTCCGCTATTTTCAACCGAGCCGAGCGAGGTAACAAGCACCCCGTCGGAGAGCATTTTAATTCCGAAAGGTATACCGCCCGGAACCACCCTTTTGCTCTCGGCCGCACACACGACCACCGTTTTAATAGGGAACAAGCCAAAAAGTTTAAGCTCACTTTGCGTCTGGGTTTGCCCTTGACTTAAACTCGGCATACTGCCTGTTGGAACTACCGCGATATAGTCCTCAAATTCAAGCGTCGCAGTTTCAGTTACATAGTATTTTTCGGAGAGATTACTGCTGCAGGCATAGATCATGCCCCATAAAAAACCGCACAAAACAAACAGCGCGGCAACGGAGGTCCTCACAATTCTCGCGAGTGTTTTCATCCGATTTCCTCCCAGCTTTAATGAAAATTTTTATGTCTTTATTATTGTTTCGCACGAAAATTGTTTTATTTTGTAATATTTCAGCCAGTTTTTAATACAAATTTAAGGTTTTTTATTTGGAAAATAATAAAATTTACAATTTAGGTAAACCGCATAGCACTGCCGTTTGATAAGCCTCTATTAAGAGAACGGCAGGCCGGAGCAGACTTAATTGGCTTATTTTTACTTGATTTTTTTGAAAAAAGGTGTATAATAGCTTTGTAACCAATTTGTAACCATTTTAAAATTCATTGAAAGGAGATGACACCGTATGGCAGAAAACGCAAATAATCAGATGGAAAGCGAAAAGCGCCCCGAAGTAAAAAAGCGTTTTAAAATTGACAAAAGATATACCGAGTATGTTTTAAAAGCATGTTACCATACCGGTGAATTCACACTTTCGTTGCTTAAACGTATCCCCGGATTGTTATTGTGGCTTGCCGCTCTTGCTCAGGGTGGTCTTATCAAGCTTTATAATATTATTGTAAAATTACTTAAAAAGGTCGTGCATCCATTCTACCAGTTGTTTTATAAAATGGGTAGAATGTTTAAGGCAGGAAAGATCAAGGCATCTGCGGCTTATAAAAGCGGCGGAATTAAAGAAATGTTTAAGGCTCTTTACAGAGTTTTCAAGGAAGGCACCGAGCGAAACCGCGAGGCACTTATTAAGGTCCGCAATTATGCTCTCCCATTGGCAGGTCTTTTTATTCTTGTATTTACAGTGTTTGTTTTTTCACAGCTCACATTCGGCCTTGTGGTTGAGTATGACGGAGTGACACTCGGATCGATCAAGCATGAGCAGGTTTACGACAGTGCTGAAAAGCAGCTTATGCAGAGAGTTCTGTTTGAGGAGGGCGACGATGTAAAGATCGTTCCCCAGTTTACCCTCGCAGTCGTAAACAAAGACTCGTTTATGACCTCTGACCAGATAACTGATAAGCTTATTGAAGCTTCCAGCAGCGTTATTGATGAGGCAAGCGGACTTTATGTTGATGATACTTTTATCGGAGCAGTTAAAGAAAAAGATGAGCTTCAAGATGCTCTTAATAGTATCCTTGAAAAGTACAAGTCAGATGATCCGGACGAAATAGTTGCATTTGTAAAAGATGTTCAAATCAAGGACGGACTATATCCCGTTTCAAGTATTATTGAGTTTGATGAACTTAAAGAAAAAATGAACGGCGAAAATTCTGCCGAGGTTTCGTATACCGTCGTAAGCGGTGACACGCCGTATACAGTTGCCCAGAGGGCAGGCATTTCTCTTGACACCTTTTATGCATTAAACCCGATTACAAAAACAACTTTTGTTATCGGTCAGAAGGTTACGATCGCATCATCTGAGCCTTTCTTAAGTGTTAAGGTTCAGAGGTATGAAAAGGTTGAAGAAACTGTCGAGTATGACACTATAACAACAAAGAACAATAACTACTACACCTCTTATCGTAAGGTTACCCGAAAGGGAGTTAACGGTGTTAATGAGGTTACCTATCTTGTTACTTATTTAAACGGAGTTGCAACCGAAAAGGAAGTTACTGACACTAAGGTTATATCGGAACCGATTGACGAAAAGGTTACTGTTGGTACAAAGGTTGCTTCAACAATGGTTTCCCAGACAAGACCTTCTTCAACGGGTAACGGAGTGGTTCCCAGTCTTATTTGGCCTACAAGCGGTAGGATAAGCTGTCGCTGGTGGGGATATTATAACCACCGCGGTCTTGATATTGCCGCCCCCAAGGGAACTCCTATTTATGCCGCCGCCAGCGGAACTGTTATTTCTTATAGAAATCTCAGTAACGGCTACGGAAAGCACATAGTCATTGACCACGGCAACGGAGTTCAGACCCTTTACGCTCACACAAGTGCAGTTTATGTGCAGGTCGGCGATAGGGTTACAAAAGGGCAGAAGATTGCCGCTGTCGGTATGACTGGCTGGGCAACAGGCTACCACCTGCATTTCGGAATTATGATAAACGGCGTTTATAAAAACCCCGAGCTTTATCTCCCCTAAACATTATATTTAACAACAAAAAAGGACAGATTCAAAATGAATCTGTCCTTTTTTTAGCCTCCCTTGCCTAAAGGGAGGGGGACCGCGTTAGCGGTGGAGGGATTTTTAAATAAAAACTGTTTTTATTTAACGGTTATGGTTTTGAATTATAATCCCTCAGTCGCTCGTACCTCGCGCCAGCTCCCTTTAGGCAAGGGAGCCTAAAATTATCAGATAAGTTGTGCGTATTTGCAAGGCGTTTTTTGTTTAAACTATTTTTTAATCTCAACATAGTGTGGAACTCTTTTTGTCAAATCGGTTTCGTAGTAAACAATTCCGTTTTGATAATTAAAGTCGTAAACCCATTCTGTTGTCTGGAATAAGATCTTGCCTGTGTTGTCAACAACGGCATATTCACCTTGTCGAACAGAGTTTGTATCAACACAATCTACTGAGTATCTGTTTGTGTCCCATATTTCAGTTACTGACATTTTTATCGGGTCAAACAAGAAATTGCCTTTTGTATCAATAACTGTGTAATATTTGCTGCCCTCCTTGTTTTCAAAAACAAGCTGTGCCGTTCCGTCTGATTTAAAACCTGTTGCATCTGTTACATCAACATTATCTATTTTCTTAATAATATTTCCGTTGGAATCAAAGAGTGAAAAGCCGTCTACGTGATAGGTATATCCCATAGTAATTACCGAGTTAGTCTTGCTGTCGTAATATTTGCTTCCAAAGGTTTGATGACAGTTCTCATTAAAATTCAAGGCAAAGTTTTCTGTTTTTCCGTTTGAATAAATCTTGCAGCATCTGTTGGCGCCGCCGAAGCTTGCATATAAGCTGTACATTTCGACAGCAAGTCCGTCTTTAAATGTCAGCCCGCATTTGATTATACTGCTGATGTTATCATCTCTCAGGTTTTCAGAGCTTTGTATTTTTGCAATGCTGTTTGTCTTTATGTTGTAAAGATAACAGATATCGTTATCAAGCTCAAAAGCTAAAATGCCATCTCTGCAATAGTAAAGTTGCTTTTTAAAATAGTCTGCGGAGGCGTCGTCACCGATAGTTTTTAAAATGGGGTTGTCTGAGGATAATGGTACCACCCATTTGCCGTTTGAATCAACAAAGCCAAGCTTGTAGCTTACGCCGTTATAGCTTTCGGTTTTACTGTAAACTAAAACGTAGCCGTCCTTAAACATTTCTTCGCCGTAATGTTCCGGAATAATAACGGAGGCACCGCCGACAGAATCGGTTGTAAAAAGAATTTTTCCGTCGGAGGCTCGTCTGAGTCTATATATCATTTTATCATTGCTGTATATAGATGTGATAACAGAACCGTTGTAAACATTGGTGTCGTTATCTTCATCATCATCAAAGGTAAAGGTTTTATATCCGTTATAGTCCACACAATAATCATTTCCTTCAGAGGACCACCAAATGCTGTAGCCATTCGGTTCATCGGCGTTGTAGCGTGCTCTGATCGGGTCAATATCAGGCTCTTTTTTAGAGGTCGAGCTTGTTGCTGTAGCCTTTGATGAGGTCGCGGTAGACTGGCTCGGCTTGGTCGATGACGTCTTGTTAACGCTTGCCGTGCTTGATACTTTTTTGCTTGAGCTTGTGCCTACACTGCTTGGCTTTTTGCTGGATGTTGAGCTTGCAACAGATGCAGCCTCTGAAGATGTAGATGGTGCCAAGTCCTCTGAACTGGTAGCCTCATCTGTGTGAGTATCTGACATCTCGCTTGATGTGTCTGACTCAGTCATTGCTGTGGCAGAGGATGCGCCCTGTGCGCCTCCATCTCCGCAACCGCTCAGTAATGAAATCATGCCGAGCATAAGCGAAAGGCTGATAATTATGGATAAGATCTTTTTCACAATACCACTCCCATATATGTTTTAAATAAAATAACTATAGTTATTTATTTAATAGTAATTATAGCAATTTGTGTATTAAGTGTCAAGAGTTTAAAATAATAATTATAGTTGTGATTAGTTAAGGAATTAAAAACGGATCTTACCCATTCTGATATCAAATGCTATAAGAAAGGAACACATTTGAAAATGGTTCAGTATCACATTGGGAATAAAATAAAGGAAAGGCGCAATGAACTTAAACTGTCGCAGGAGCAGCTTGCCTTGCAGGCGGGCGTTACACCGACCTATCTCGGTCAGATCGAACGAGCCGAGAGGAACCCCACCGTCTGTTTGCTTGAAAAGCTTGCAAACGCTTTAAGGGTTGATATAGGATATTTTTTTGATTATGAGTCTACAGCCGCGATGAGCCCTGCCGAAAGCAGAATTTTGTATTCGCTTTCAGAGCTAAATGAGGGGCAAAAGAGTTCTGTTGCCCAGCTTGTTGAGATGGTAGTTGATACTATGAAAAACGGTAAGTGATTTATTAAAATAAAAGGCGTAAGTAAAAAGGACAGATTCAAAATGAATCTGTCCTTTTTTTGTATAACGAAAACCACGCCATAGTGGCGTGGTTCAAAAGAGCTTAAGCGG
>CAZDSQ010000072.1:0-7353 GCA_964508295.1 uncultured Oscillospiraceae bacterium
ACACTCGCATTTATTAGCGCTCTTTTTCAGGGCGCCTAATTATTATATCATCAGCAATTCTCTTTGTCAATAAGAAATTTGAATTTTTTTGAATTTTTTTTAATGTTTTAGCTATAGAAGTTCAAAGCCGTGCTCGGCACACTCTTTTACCATCTCTTCGGGCCAGATAGACGACTGCACCTCGCCCACGTGAATCTTATCGAGCATAATAAGACAAATTCTCGACTGGCCGAGACCACCGCCGATTGTGAGCGGCAAAGTTTCATCAGCTATCTTGCTGTGATAATCAAATCTAAGGCGCTCGTTGCAGCCTGCGATATCAAGCTGTCTTAAAAGAGCCTCTCTGTCAACACGGATTCCCATTGAGGAAAGCTCTATTGCGCATGAAAGCGGATCGCTCCACATTAAAAGGTCACCGTTTAAGGACCAGTCATCATAATCGGGCGCTCTGCCATCGTGCTTATTTCCGCTCTTTAAGGCCCCGCCTATCTGCATAATAAAGACGGTCTTATATTTCTCGGTAATAGCGTTTTCACGCTGTTTTGCGCTAAGGAGAGGATACATATCCTCAAGCTCCTGAGTTGTTACAAAGAAGACATTTTCGGAAAACTTTTGTTTAAGCGCAGGAAACTCTTTAGCTACAGCCTTATGGGTTTTAATAAACGCGGCAACGATTTTCTCAACGGTTTCTTTAAGAAAATCGACCGTTCTCTGTTCCCTGCCGATAACAAGCTCCCAATCCCACTGGTCAACATATATAGAATGAAGATTATCAACGCTGTCATCACGGCGGATTGCGCTCATATCTGTATAAAGTCCTTCGCCCTTCTTAAATCCGTAACGATAAAGGGCAAGCCTTTTCCACTTGGCAAGCGACTGAACTATCTCAGCCTCACAGACAAATTCCTTTGTTGTAAAATGAACCTTACGCTCCACGCCGCTAAGGTCATCGTTAATTCCGCTTTGTTTTCTGACGATAAGAGGAGCGGTTACCCTTTCCAAATTCAGCGCAGAAGCCAAATTTCGCTCAAACAGATCCTTGGTCAGTTTAATGGCTCTTTGTGTTTCCCTGAGCGATAAGGTCGGCTTATAGCCTTCGGGAATTGTTACGCTGAACATACTATCACTCCTTCATAAAGTAAAAAATCGTCGCGAACAAAAACTGTGTTCGCGACGACATGGTCTGAGTGGCGGGAGTTGAACCCACGGCCTCTACCACCCCAAGGTAGCGCGCTACCAAACTGCGCCACACCCAGATTTGCTACCCGACTATAATATCACAGTTATTCTAAAAAAGCAAGCGAAAATCAAAAATTTTTAAAATATTTTTTCGGGAGCTGAAAAAAGCTTATTTTTTTGCGCGTTTAACAAGCTCTGAAAGCTCGTCGGGGTTGAATTTATACGACTTATTGCAGAAATGGCAGTTAACGCTTTGGGTTTTATTTTCTTTGATCATTTCGTTGATCTCGTCAGCACCCAAAGAGATAATAGCCTTTTCAACTCGCTCTCTGCTGCAATCGCAACGATAAGTGCAATTCATTTTATCAAGTACCTGAGGGTTAAAGCCCTCGAGAGCCTTCATACAGATATCCTCGGGAGTCATTTTATCGCGAAGCATACTGCTTACAGGCGGCATTGCCTTGATATTATTCTCTATCTGTGTTATCTCCTCGTCGGTAACACCGGGGAGAAGCTGAATAATATATCCACCTGCGCTGATGGGAACCAGGTTCTCGCCTACAAGCACACCAAGACCGCAGGCGGTAGGAATCTGCTCGCTTGTTGCGTAATAAGCGGTTATATCTTCTGCGATCTCGCCCGAAACAATAGGAATCTGACCTACATATGGATCTTTAAGACCGATGTCCTTAACAATAGAAAGAGTTCCGTTTTTACCGACTGCGCCCGCAACGTCAAGCTTTCCGTACTGGTTTAAAGGAATCTCAACAATGGGATTTGCAACGTATCCGCGAACATTACCCATATAATCAGTAACGGCAATAAGCGAACCTGCAGGGCCGCCGCCGTTAATTCTCAAGGTAATAGAATCATCCTTGGCCTTGAGCATACTTCCCATAAGCGAGGCTGCGGTGAGCAATCTTCCCAATCCCGCAGTTACAACCGCTGAAGTTCTATGTATTTTCTCCATTTTTGTTACAATATCGGTCGAATCAACGGCAAGAGCAATAATTCCGCCGTTTTCTGAAATAGTTCTTACAAGTTCACCCATAATTTTATTCCTTTCTGCAGACATACAGAACTCTTTGCGAGTCATTTTTTGCGGGATTTTGTGTAAAGTCATCAAGCTTTACAATGCATTTTAGCGAGTTTACCTCAAGCGTTTGCATTAAAAACTCGTCACTGTAATAATATTCGCCGAAGTTTTCGCAACTACGGGTGTATTTACCGCTATTATCCTGCGAAAAAAAGTCAAGCGATATGTCTATCTGTCCGTTTTTATCGTTGTATGAGTTTTGCCAGACGCAGTAAACATCATCTGTATCGTAAACAAAGGTGTTGTTCCCCAAAATCTCGCGGTGTTTGTAAAGAGTATTTATATCAAATATAAAAAGACCGTTGGGATTTAAAAACAGCGACACCTTTTCTATAGCCTTTTTAACATCAGACTCGGTTGTAAGGTGGTTTATGCTATCGAGGGAGCAGATTGCCGCATCAATGGTTCCGAACAGGTCGAGTTCCTGCATAATCTGGTTTAAAAAAATCGGATTGCCGAAGCTTTCAATTTTGTTCATTGCAAGCGAAAGCATCTCCTCGCTTGCGTCAACGCCGATAACATCATACCCGCTTTTTGCAAGCAAAACCGACAAGCTACCCGTTCCGCAAGCAAGGTCTAAAACAAGGTTTCCACCGTTGCCGTACTGCGAAATAAGTGCGGTATAATGCTCACAGAGTGCCGCGTAATCGACATTCTGTGTAAGCGAGTCGTAATGCGCAGCAAATGACTTATATGTTTTCATTTTATCGCCTCTGATTTACAGATCGTTTCTCAAAACATCCTCGTATTTTTCGCCCTTTACAACCTCTCTTGACTCGCCGTCACGAATCATTACAACGGGAGGTTTGGGGAGTCTGTTATAGTTAGAGGACATTGAATAGTTATATGCGCCGGTTGAAAAAACAGCGAGAATGTCGCCTGTCTGAGCCTTTTGAATGTGGCAATCCTTTTGGATAAGGTCGCCGCTTTCGCAGCATTTTCCAGCGATGGTAACAATATCGCAAGCGTCCTCACCTGCTTTATTTGCAACTGCGGCGCTGTATTCCGCCTGATAAAGCGCATATCTGGGGTTATCACTCATACCACCGTCAATAGAAACAAATTTGCGGACATTTGGAATATCTTTTATAAATCCCACGGTGTAAAGGGTTAGACCTTCACTGCCTACAATAGCTCTTCCGGGCTCCATAAGAATAAACGGAACAGCGATTTCGAGCTTTTCGCACTCCTCTTTTACAACCTCTGACACCTTTTGAATGTAATTTTCAAAGGGAACGGCCATATCCGACTCAACATACTTAATTCCAAAGCCGCCGCCGAGGTTGAGGTTTGAAAGCGTAACGCCGGTTTCAGCTTTGATCTGCGCCAAGAATTTAAGCATAATCCTTGCGGCAAACTCAAAGGGCTGCTCCTCAAAAATCTGTGAGCCGATATGGCAATGCAGGCCGCAAAGGTTAAGGTTTTTAAAGGCAAGCGCTGCTTTAACTGCGTTCATCGCCTCGCCGTTTTCAAGCAAAAAGCCAAATTTCGAGTCGATTTGACCAGTTTTGATAAATTCATGTGTATGAGCGTCAATGCCCGGCTTGATTCTGAGCATAACGTTTTGTGTTATACCCTCTTTCAGAGCGGCAGAGTTGATGATTTCAAGCTCGTCGATATGGTCAACAACAAAGCAGGCAATCTTATTTTCAACCGCATATTTGATTTCGTCAGGAGTTTTATTATTTCCGTGGAAATAGATCTTTTCCGCAGGAAAACCTACTGAAAGCGCGGTAAAAAGCTCGCCACCAGACACAACGTCAATACCAAGCCCCTCGCTTTTAATTATTCTATACATTTCCTTACAGCAAAAGGCCTTTGAAGCGTACAAAATAAGCCCATTTCCGCCGTAATATTTATCCACTGCGTTTTTAAAGGCGCGGCAGTTTTTTCTTATTCCGTCCTCGCTCATTACATAGAGCGGGGTGCCGTATTTTTCTGCCAAAGAAACGGTGTCAACTCCCGAAAAGGTAAGATGACCTTGACCGTTTACTGCAAGGCTGTCTGACACGAACATAAATAATCCTCCGAATTTATGAAAACTTTTTGCTGACAAGCTCAAAGAGCTCTCGAATTTTCTCTACTCCCTCGCCTGTTTCTGCCGAAAATTCAATCATTTTGGCATCAAAGCTATTTCCGATTGCCTCCTTGATTTTTTCGTGCATCTCTGCTCTCTGATTTTTGGAGAGTTTGTCAGCCTTTGTAAGCACTACCGCAAAGGGAAAACCGCTGTCATTTAAAAAATCGAGCATAACAAGGTCGTCCTGTGAGGGCAGGTGCCTTATATCTATGAGCGAAAGGACAAGCTCGATCTGTCGACCTGATGAAAAATATGCCTCCATAAGCTCTCCCCAACGCTCTTTTTCCTGCTTTGAAACCTTTGCAAAGCCGTAACCGGGCAGATCAGCAAACCGCAGATTTTCAAGCTTAAAGAAGTTTATCGTTGCGGTTTTTCCCGGCGAGGAGCTGACTCTCGCCAAGTTTTTTCTACTGAAAACCCTATTAATCATCGAGGATTTTCCAACATTCGACCTGCCAACAAAGGCAATTTCGGGCATATCCGACTCAAAAAACTGGTCAGGTCTGCCAAACGAGGTTTCAAACTGAATTTGATTGAAATTCATAAACTTTCTCCGTTTCAGATTGTAGCAATCGGGCGGGTTTTAACATTTTCGGGAATAACCTTTTTCGGCTCATCTACCCTTTTCTGTTTTGACTCGTCTAATACAAGTGCGGTTTCAATAACCTCAGAAAACTCGCTGACGGGGACAAATGTAAGATTAGCCTTAACGATCGGGTCGATTTTCTCAAGGTCGGGAATGTTATCCTTAGGTATAATGACCTTTGTCATTCCAGCTTTATAAGCCGCCATTGTTTTTTCCTTAAGGCCGCCGATTGCAAGCACTCTGCCGCGCAGGGTAATCTCGCCCGTCATAGCAACATCGTGCCGCACCCGCATACCTGTAAGCGCCGAGAGAATTGCAGTTGCAATGGTAATTCCTGCCGAAGGGCCATCCTTGGGAACGGCGCCCTCGGGAGCATGAATGTGAATATCCTTTGTTCTGTAAAACTCCTCGGGAATATTATAATACTTTGCAATTGAGCGGATATGGCTCAACGCCGCCTTTGCCGACTCTGTCATAACATCGCCGAGCGAGCCCGTTATCTCTATTTTACCAGTTCCGTCAAGCACCGCCGCCTCAATTTGTAAAAGCTCGCCGCCGACCGAGGTGTAAGCAAGGCCGTTTACAACACCAACATGATCTTTTTTATCGAGGTTGTCCTTCTTATAAATGTGAGGACCGAGCAGCTTTTCAAGGTCAGCGCAGTCAATAACCACACGGCGCAAACCGTTCTCAGAAACAAGCTTTTTAGCCGCTTTTCTCATAAGAGATGCGATTATCCTTTCAGCCTGCCTTACACCTGCCTCACGGGTATAAAAATCAATTATATCACGGATTGCGCTGTCGGTAATTCGGCAGGTGCTTCTGGTAAGACCGTGCTTTTTAAGTTGTTTCTTGATAAGATGGTCTTTAATTATGCGGAATTTTTCCTCAGCGGTGTAGCTTGAAAGCTCGATAACCTCCATTCTGTCCAAAATAGGAGCAGGAATTGTTGAGGTTGTGTTTGCCGAGGTTACAAAAACCGCATTGCTGATATCAAAAGGAATTTCAAGGTAGTGATCTCTGAAGGTGTGATTTTGCTCGCTATCAAGAACTTCGAGCATAGCAGAGGCGGGGTCACCCTTAAAATCACTTCCCATTTTATCTATTTCATCAAACAAAATAAGCGGGTTGTTACAATCTGCCTGCTGGAACGCATTGATAATTCTGCCGGGCATTGAGCCGATATAGGTTTTCCTGTGTCCCCTGATATCCGCTTCATCGTGAACGCCGCCGAGCGACACTCTGACATATTTTCTGCCCATAGCCTTTGCAAGCGAAGCGGCAATCGAGGTTTTACCTACACCGGGAGGTCCAACAAGGCAGATTATCTGTCCCTTAACCTCTGGCGCGAGCTTTCTGACCGCCATAAATTCCAAGATACGCTCTTTAACATCTGTAAGACCGAAATGCTCGCTGTCAAGCATTTTTCCAGCCTTTTCAATGTCGATCTTATCAGTTGTAGCCATATTCCAAGGCAGAGCGACGCAAACGTCAAGGTAACTTCTAAGAACACTCGCCTCATGGGAATTTAAGGGCATTTTTGCAAGCTTGTTTATTTCAGATAACAGTTTTTCGTTTGTTTTTTCAGGCAGGTTTAAGTCTAAAACCTTTTTACGATATTCCTCAGCCTCTGAAACGGGGTCATCGCCCGTTCCAAGCTCGTCAGCAATGACTTTAAGCTGTTCTCTGAGATAATACTCGCGCTGATTTTTATCTATATTTTCCTGAACTCTATCGTTTATTTCCCTCTCGATTTGCAGAACCTCGTTCTCGTGCTCCAAAACCTTTATCAGATACTCAAGTCTTTTAGTAACATCAGAAAGCTCCAAAACATTCTGTTTATCTGCCACCGAAAGCGCAGTGTTACCTGCAAAAAGTTCAGAGAGCATAAGCGGGTCATTTTCGCTGAAAATACGCATTATAACCTCTTTAGGCATAGGCGGAATGAGCGAAAGATACTCATCAAAGCTGTCCTTCAGTTTTCTTATAAGCGCCTCCTGCAAAATAGTTACCGAAACACTTCTTTTTTGTATAGGAAACTCCTTGATTTCTGCTTTAAGATACTCGCCCTCGCTATCAAGAGAAAGAATTTTTGCGCGGTATTTTCCCTCAACGATTACTCGCATTGTATTGGCATTACTTCCGCGAATGACCTGCTTGACCGACGCGACAACGCCGACTTTATAAAGGTCTTTTGTGCAAGGCTCTTCAACAAGAATGTCCTTTTGCGCTACAAGAAAGATGTCCTTTTGAGAGTGGAGCGCGTAGTTTACTGCGGCAACCGATTTGGGCCGCACTACTTCAAAATTTAAAATAGTTGTCGGGAAAAGCATAATTCCTCTCAGCGCAAGCGCAGGGAGGGTTATGCTCTCGGGAGCAACTATGATATTTTCATTTTCCATTAAAATAAAG
>CAZDSQ010000073.1:0-7286 GCA_964508295.1 uncultured Oscillospiraceae bacterium
CGACAAGAAAGTTGTCGTTTCTTTTTGTTCTCTTCACTTTTCTCTTTTCGTTCTTATCTCTTCTCTAAAATTGTCGTTTCCAGATAATAGATAAGAGAGAAAAGATAAAAGAAAATGTGCTTTGCTTCGCAAAGCGTTGATTTAAAGATAGAATTATGATATAATTCTATCAGAGGTGATACTGATGAACAGTCCATTGCTTGATAAATCTCTTGACTTTGCAACTAAAATAGTTTTATTTTATGAAGATTATTCTAAAGCCAGAAAAGATACAACTATCGCAAAACAATTACTTCGCTCTGCTACGAGTGTTGGTGCAAATATAAACGAAGCAATTTATGGCAACAGTAAAGCAGATTTTATATCAAAATTACATATTTCTCTTAAAGAAACAGGAGAAAGCATTTATTGGCTTACGCTTTTAGAAAAGACAAAATTGATTGATTATAATTTTGATGATTTGCTTTCACTTGCAGAAGAAATTAAACGAATGTTGATAGCATCGCTAAATACAGCTAAAAGCAAACAGATGGAGTAAATAATGAGATTTGAATTGACAGAATATCATAAAAAAATATCAACGGAAGAATTATTACAGGATTTAAAAGATACAGCACATAAGTTAAATGTTATATCTATGTCTATGCAAGAATATGATTTAAGCGGCACTTATAGTAGTTCTGCTGTTGTACGTAGATTTGGAAGTTGGAATCATGCTCTAGAATTATCAGGGTTAGAATATAGAAATCGATACTTTGAAGAAATTGAATTGTTTGAAAATCTTGAAAAAGTATGGATAAAAATAGGCAAACAACCAACGCGCAGAGATATGGATGATAAAAACATTTCAAATGTTTCTAGTGGAGCATATTTAAGAAAGTTCGGCAAATGGTCGGTAGCTTTAAAAAGATTTGTGGAGTTTGTCGATAAAACTTATGATATAAGCAATACAGATGAACGAACAACTTTCACACACAAAACCAAGAGAGATGTAAATTTAAGACTTCGATTTTTAGTTATGCAGAGAGATAATTTTAAATGTTGTTCGTGTGGTGCTTCTCCAGCAAAAGATCCTAATGTAATTTTGCACATAGATCATATAATTCCTTGGTCAAAAGGAGGAGAAACGGTTATTGATAATTTACAAACGCTTTGTAGTAAGTGTAATTTAGGGAAGAGCAATACCTTCTTTGAATAGAATTAAAAACATGTAGGGGTTCGAACACATAGCTTAAAATATAAAATAGCCTCGACTTTGTACAACCCTTTCAAACAAAAAAGACACCCATCAGGGTGTCTTTTTTGTTTTGTGTGAAGGTATGTGAGGGCGAGAACGCTCCTGCTTAATAAATGACATCCCAAGAAGCCGAGCTCCAGCGATGGCTGATTGGCTGATGGAATTTATGCAGTAGCGAAGCGGAGCTGGGCATCGCCCCTACAAACTAAAGCCAACCTAAACATTTATATTTTCAATTTTAAGCTAAAAAGAGCAGGTTTTTGCCCGCTCCCGCCCGCTATTTTTGCTTGTTTCTTTATTGTTTTTTCTTATCCAATGCGGCACAAAGGCGCATTAAAAGCGGGATTGCAAGTCCGCCGACGGCGTTGCCGAGCACCACTACAAGCAGGAAAATTGCGGCATCAAGGGTAAACGCCCGTGCGTTTACCACATAGAACATATCGGCAACCGAATGTTCAAAGCCGCAGAGAATAAAGGTCGGGATACAGAGAAGAATACCTGCTATGGTCCCTTTTTTCTTGAATATTTCAACGCAGACGTAAATCAAAATTCCGCACAAAATGCCGTCTGCAAAGACAACAAGCTCTCCCTTTTGCAGTTTGCTTTCAACAATAGCGGCAACACTTCCCTTAGGAAGCTGCATAAGACCTACTATTACGCAACCGACAAGGTTTCCGATTATCGAAAGAAGGGTGTCTATAAAAAAGGTTTTGTCGTTGTCAAAAACATATCCTATTCTGCCGGTGTAAAGATTAAAGCCGAGCATAACTACCGCGACTAAGCCAACCGAGAAAAAGAATGCGCCGACGGCTCGGCTTTCGCAGGAGAGGAAAACGCTGCCCCCTATCGAAATCATAACGCCCGCCAAAATCGATTTAATAAACTGTGAAACTCTTGTCATAATATTCTCCGTTTCCATGCTTTTTAGACATAATATCACATTTTTCAGCAAAAGAAAAGCCTTTTGCGAGATAAATTGCCCGCAGAAAAATTCTGCAGGCAAAGCTTTAATTCTGAGTTTCTTTAAGGAAGCGAGTCCACCTAGGAAGCGCAATTACGCAGCAAATAACGCCAAGCAGAGCGACTACCGCCCAGGAAATGAGGGTTGCCTGCCAGCCGAGGTTTTCGGCAATAACTGCAACGCCGTAGGACGAGGCGGTGCTTCCCACATAGGTGCAGGCGTTAGTAACGCCTGAGATGGTTGAAACCCTGCCCGTAAAGCCAAAGCGACGGGAAAGGAAGGTTGTAAACATCGAGTTTATGCCGTGAATAAGTCCTGTAACGGTTGCTGAAATGACAAGGCAGATAACGGGCGAGGACTGATAGAACGCCGCAAGAAGTCCGCAAAGGACAAATGTGAGCGCATAGTAGCAAAGCGAAGCCTTGACCTCGTTTTTAAAGACGCGGTTAAATATAAAGATGGCAACATAGGTAACGCCGATATTGAAAATAGGGATAAGAACGGTTGAGAATATCGCCGAGGCGCTATCCATCTTAAAGACCTCTGTAAAGAAGGTCGGCAGCCAGGATTGTATTCCGTCACGCAGGAATCCCTGAAAAGCGATGGCGGCAAATATAAAGAACATTCCCGAAACGACAAACACCTTAGAAAGTTTAATATCTGCAGGGGTGGCAGACTCTACCTCATCACGTTTCTCATGAGGCGCGATTTCCTTGTAAACTCGTCTTCTCTCGATTTCGTGATAGCCTGCCACCCAGACAAAGAAGAAAACTGCCGCCCAGATAGCCGCAATATAGAACGCCGCTTTCCAGTTAAACCAGGTGGTGCAAAGCGGAACAACTGCATATATCAAAATAGTAGCGCCATTCATAGCAAAGCTTATGTAAAGAGCGCACTTTGAATATTCTTTTTCGTTTAAATGCATTGTCATAAGCTTTACGATTGGTGGCCAAAAAAACGCCTGTGCCAGTCCGTTAACGCCCCACACGACCGCCATCAAGGCGGGCGAAGCGATAAAGGGCATCAAGGTATTGCAGATAACTGTTGTGACAAGACCTGTGCAGATAATGCGGTGAGGAGAAAGGCGGTCACCCAAAATGCCGCTTAGTATCTGACCGAAGCCGTATGTAAAAAACAGAGCCGAGCCGATAACACCCGCTTGCTCCTTATTAAGTACCCCGACCGAAATCATCTCAGCCATTACCGCCGAGAAGTTTATACGGGTTACGTAGCTGGTAAAATACAAAAGTGAAAGCAGCAGGCACAAAAGCCCGACCAGCGATTTAGGTTTATTTTCTGTTGTCTTTTGCATAGTTGACCCTCCCACAAGGTCGATTTTCACAAACAAGTTCATTGTATATCCGCAAAATACAAATGTCAATCAAAAAACCGAAAATTGTTAAAAAATCGGCAGACCGATAAAGCGGTCTGCCAATTTTTTATCTTACAGCGCTAAATTCGATTTTTTCCAAGACCTCTTGAACCTTGTCGGGTTCGGGCGGTCTTGTTCCCTCTGTCATGCAGGCAGCGTTTCCGTAAGCCATAGCATTTTTAAGGCAGTCGGCGGCGCTCTTACCCTCTTTTGCGGCGGCTACAAA
The DNA here is from genome assembly GCA_964508295.1 of uncultured Oscillospiraceae bacterium. Lineage (GTDB taxonomy): Bacteria > Bacillota > Clostridia > Oscillospirales > Ruminococcaceae > SIG578. The sequence continues at coordinate 3,797 of CAZDSQ010000073.1, forward strand.
GCCTGCAATCGAACTGTCGCCCGCTCCGATAGTCGAAATAGGATTTATCTTAGGTGGTTTTGCGGTAAAGGTGCCCTCTGAGCAGACAAGCAGAGCGCCCTTTGAGCCGAGGCTTATCATAACATTCTCGATGCCCTCGCCGTGAAGCTTCTTTGCTGACTCGATAACCTCATTAAATCCATTGATCTCTCTTTTAAGGTAGTGAGAAATCTCCTCCTGATTAGGCTTAATGAGCCAAGGCTTTATTTCGGTAAGGTCCGAAAGCGAAAAAGAGCGCGAGTCGATTACTATTTTAGCGCCCAATTCACTCCATCTCCCAAGCAGAGCCTTTACCTTTGCCATATTTACGCCCGAGGGCAGACTGCCTGTAAAGGTGATGATAGTATCGTTTGACACATATTTTTCAAGCGCGGAATAAACCGTTTCGCAAAGGCTGTCGTCCACCTTAAAGCCCGCAAAGCTGATTCTGGTTTCATTCGAGGCAGTGGGGTGAATGGTAATGTTTTCACGAATCCTTCCGTTTAGCATAATGGGAAGATAGTTTATGCTATCACCTTTTAAGCTGTTTTCAAAGTCGAGCGAGTTTTCCTCTCCCAGCACAACGAGCGCTAAGTTTTCAACGCCGTTTTGGGTTAAGGCGCGGGAAATGTTGACTCCCTTGCCGCCTGCATCTTTGCTTATGACTGACACAAAGTTTTCCTTTTCTGCCTCAAAGGCGGGGGCGGCACAGTGAACATCATAGGCAGGGTTTAAAGTCAAGGTAACAATATTCATATTATTTTCCTTTCGATTTAAAATAAGGGCAACTCTTATTTATAGTTTCACCGTTTTTGTCATCTATTACTATTACAATAAATTTCTTGCAAAAAGTCAAGCAAAAAACAAAAATAGGGGCGTTCTGCCCCTATTTTTTACTTTCGTTTTATGCTTTTTTGTGTGATTCGCTTCAGCTCATAGCACTCGTCGCACATTGATGCAACCTCTGCGCTATGGCTAACAAGAATTACGCACTTTCCGCTTTCTGCAAGTGAGCGGAAAATCTCCATAATCTCTCTTTGGGTGTCGGAATCTAAGTTTCCCGTAGGCTCGTCGGCTAAAATTATCTCGGCATCATAGGAAAGGGCGCGCGCAATCGCGACCCTCTGCTGCTGACCGCCCGAAAGCTTTAAAACGCGGCGGTTTGCCTCGTCCTCGTCAAGCCCGACGCTTTCGAGAAGCTCCATTGCCTTTTCTGACTTTTTGATTTTCTTAACCCCTGCAATCTCCATTGAAAGTACAACGTTTTCAAGAGCGGTAAACTTGGTAAGCAGATTGTAGCTCTGGAAAATTACACCGATATATTTACTGCGGAATTTATATTTATCGATCTTCTTAATATCCTTGTCGTTATACAGGATACTGCCGCTGCTTGCCTCTGCAAGCCCCGAAAGGACAGAAAGAAGGGTGGTTTTGCCTGCTCCCGATTTTCCCACGATGCAATACATTTTGCCCTTTTCAAAATCATAGGAAACGTCTTTAAGAACGGGAGTTTTGCCATAGGAAAAGCAAACATTTTTAAGTGATAAAACTGCCATCTTCTCGCCTCCTTAATCTCTGTTTGACAAAATTTTGAGCGGGTCGTATCTCATAACGAACAGCATTGAAACAAGCCCTGCCACAAGTGTGAGCAAAACGGCAATTCCAAGTAGCTGAAGCACAACCGTTATGTTCATTACCGAGTTTATCTCGGTTATATACTCTGCCGCGCCCCCAAACATTCCATCGGGAATTTCGAGGTCATCCGGCGCTGTCGTTCCTTCATCATCTGGTCGCTGCATACCGCCGCCCATACCTCCGCCGAAATTCTGCTCTCTGCCGAAGTTCTTGTCGACCTGCTGCATCTGGTTGCTTTGCGAGGTGACTTGATTTTCTAAAAGCGCATTTGCAACAGGAGAAGCGCAAACGCCGCCTATCACCGCGCCGACAATAACTGCCGCAAGAGTGACCACGAAGATCTCGGTCAAGAACTGCAGGGCTACCTTTGCCTTTTTCATTCCCATTGCGGTCAGAACGCCGATCTCGTACTTGCGCTCGCGGACGGTCAGAATATTAAGAACAATGAGAATAATCGCTCCGATAATTAAGATAACCAGCAGGAAATATCCCGCCATTGTGCTTAAGGTTTCCAAGGGAAGCATACTGTTTTCAAAGGCGGTAAGGTCGGTAGACGAAACGGTGTAGCTCTCATCAAGTCCCAGATCCCTTACGTCTTCTTCAAACTGATAATAATCGTCGGTGTTTTCAAACACATAGGTTGCCGAAAGGCTACTACTAAGCTCTGTGGTGTACTCTCTGTCGGTGTCCTCGTCGGTTTTGGTAACCGCCGACGCCTCTGATGCATCTACAATCTTTTTGAGCGCCGCATAGCTTGTGTAGATCTTGTTTGCGCTGTCGGTCGAGGTAGCACCCATAAAGGAAAAAGCGTCCTGATTTGCGGCGGTGTCGGTGTATATTCCAACAACGGTAAAGGTGTAGACCTCATCCTCGTTATTGGGGTTTGTAAGCTCAATAGTGTCACCTACCGCTATCTCGTTAAAGGTTGCAAGCTCCTCGGTTATGATGCAGTCATAATTTTCGGTACCTTCGTCAAAAACCGCACCATCGGTTATCGAGGCGGTGCCGTCACTTGCAAATGCTGTCATAGCGCTGTCGCTGCTAAAACCCACAATGGAAAAATCGCTTTGGACACCCATCGTCATTTGCCCTTTGCCTCCGCCCATACCGCTTGGCATTGAGGGAGCAGAATTGCCGCTGTCTGTGCTGTCGGTATCAGTGGTATCGGTTGAAACAGGCTCAAAGCTCTCGCTTCCGTTAAGCGAGCCAGACAGGGTGTAATAAAAATCCGAAACCGTTTCCGCCTTGGCGTAGGTCTGATATTCCTCTAAAGAAAGTGAGCCCGACTGCCCCATCATTTCCTTAAAGCTATCCTTATCAAAACCGCCTTGGCCGTTCTCGCTCGGCTTTTCTCCTTTGCCGCCCATTTCACTCATCATAGACTGGCGATCAAAGGAAATCGTTGCGGTAACGGAAAGTCCCTCAAGGGTGGTTTCCCTTGCGCTTTCCGCCGCCTGCCTTATACAAAGGCCGATGCAGGCAGAAACCGCGATAACAAGCGCAATAATTCCAATCAGAATATTTCTGCCCTTTGCCCTGCCTATACATTTAATTGCATTTTTAATTATATACATATGATCTGACCTTTCTTAAGTTTTCCGTATACAATCAAACCAAATTTAGTTTAATTCTACCTTAAAATCGGGATAAACAAATTGTAAACAAAAAGCCGCAGAGGCGTTTCTCTGCGGCTTTTTTATAATGCGATATTGTTCGCTGGGCAATCAATTGTAGGGCACGACCTGCGTGTCGTGCCGCAAAACAAAACGGGGCGTCGTAGGCGTGTACAGTGTAGTATGATGGTATACAGGTAGTGTAAGATGATGGTATACAGTTT
>CAZDSQ010000074.1:0-7221 GCA_964508295.1 uncultured Oscillospiraceae bacterium
CAATTACCAAAGGTAATTGAACATATTCATTTCAATGATGTCGAAGTTGCAAAAATTGTTTTAAAAACGTTTTTTGCAACAGAGAGCCGATTTTCATCGGCTTTGTCGAGAAATCAAGTAGATTTCTTGACACTCGATAATCATTATTATACATAAGGAGTGTTTTTATGGACACAAGCAAAATCCGTCTTATCGCATTTGACCTTGACGGAACCTTGACCCAGCACAAAACTCCGCTCGACGACGAGAATAGAGCAGTTCTTGATGCCCTAGGCAAAAAGTATAAGCTGCTTATGGCGGGAGCGGGAATGTGCAGAAGAATTTTTAATCAAATGGGGCAGTACCCCATTGACATTCTCGGTAACTACGGTATGCAGTATGCCGAGTATGACGAAAGCACAAAGGATATCAAAATTGTTTTTGACAAGCAGCTTCCTTGCGACAGAGATAGCGTTGAGAAGAGAATTACAGCGCTTCGTGAAAAGTACGGCTTTACCGAGTTTGTCGGTGATAATGTTGAGTATCACTCCTCGGGCTGCGTAACCTTCCCTCTGCTTGGCACCAAAGCCAATATTGAGGACAAGCTTGCCTTTGACCCTGATAGGTCAAAGCGCCGCGCATTTTATGCTGACGTAAAAGAAGTTTTCTCGGATTACACCGTTTTTGTCGGCGGCTCGTCAAGCTTTGATATGGCACCCTTCCCTTATCACAAGGCTTACGCTCTTTCTGAGTATTGCAAGGAGCGCGGCATAGCTCACGATGAGGTCGTTTACGTGGGCGATGATTACGGCCCCGGCGGAAATGACGAGTCTGTCTATGTTTCGGATTTCAATTTCCTTACAATCGACGATTACAGAGATTTCAAAAAGGTCGTATGTGTTCTTCTGTAAAATCAAAACCCCGCAAATGCGGGGTTTTCTTTTTTGAAAAACTGTGGTAAAATATTTTTAACTTAAATTTAGGTTACAATTTTACAATAAACAAAAAGGTAGGTGAAGGGTATGAGATTGTTGCTTGCAGAGGACGAGCTATCTCTTTCAAAGGCGCTCTGTGCAATACTTCGGAAAAACAATTATTCTGTAGATGTTGTTTATAACGGAGTAGACGCGGTTGAGTATATTAAAAGCGAAAACTATGATGCGGTTATTCTTGATATTATGATGCCGAAGATGAGCGGTATTGAGGTTTTGCAGGAAATAAGGAAAAAGGGCATCGCAATTCCCGTTATCATTCTTACCGCAAAGTCTGAAATCGACGATAAGGTGCTTGGGCTTGACAGCGGCGCAAACGATTACCTTACAAAGCCTTTTGAGGTTAAAGAGTTGCTTGCAAGAATCCGTGCTGTTACCAGAAGCTATGGCGGACAAAGTGATGTTTGCCTTAAGGTCGGTAACGTTTCGCTTAACCCCGCGACCTTTGAGTTGTCAGCAAATGGCAGGAGCTTTAAGCTTGCCAATAAAGAGTTTCAAATGATGGAAATGCTGATGCGCAACCCAAAAAATCTCATATCAACCGAGCATTTTATGGAGCGTGTTTGGGGATATGACAGCGAGGCTGAGATTAATGTCGTCTGGGTTTATATATCCTACCTGCGAAAAAAGCTTGCCGCAATCGGCGCTGATATAGGCATAAAGGCTCAGCGCAATTCGGGATACTGTCTGGAGGAGCTTAAATGATTAAGAAACTCAGATCTAAGTTTATTTTGGCGGCGATGCTTTCTTTATTTGCCGTACTTGCGGTAATAGTGAGCACGGTAAATGTCTTTAATTATCGTAGCATAGTCAACGATGCCGACAGTACCCTTTATCTCTTAGAACAAAATGAGGGCAAATTTCCCGTAAAGGATAAGCATCAATTAGGGCAAATGACTCCAAATGGTGACACATTGTTTTCTCCTGAACTTCCTTATCAGGCAAGATTTTTCTCGGTTATCATTGATCAAAACGGAAATGTCGTTTCTGCTGATACCGCGCAGATTGCCGCAGTTGACTATGATACCGCCGTTTTGTATGCAAAAAGGGTGGTGCTATCTCAAAACTTGAACGGTTTTATGGGTAGATATCGCTATCTTTTAAGCGACAATAACGGAAACTATCAAGTAATTTTCCTTGACTGCACTAAGGATCTTGATACCTTCAAAACCTTTCTTTTGTCGAGTATTGGCATATCGTTTTTTGGGCTTTTGGCGGTATTTGTGCTGATGGTATTTCTTTCGGCAAGGATAGTCAGACCTTTTTCGGAAAATTATGAAAAGCAAAAGCGTTTTATAACCGATGCGGGTCACGAAATTAAAACCCCCATTACCATCATAGATGCAGATGCCGAGGTTTTAGAAACCGAAATAGGCGAAAATGAGTGGCTTTCTGACATAAAAGGTCAGACTCGCCGCCTTGCTGAGCTTACAAACAATCTTATCTACCTTTCGCGTATGCAGGAGGGCAAATCGAGTATACAGAGTATAGAATTTCCCATTTCAGATGTCGTTCGTGAAACGGCACTCTCCTTTAATTCAAGAGCGCGCACTATGCAAAAGGAACTCTCGGTTTTCACAGAACCGATGCTCTCGTTTAAGGGCGACGAAAAGGCGATAACTCAGCTTGTTTCGATACTTGTTGACAACGCCATAAAGTATTCTGACCCCGAGTCGAAAATTCACCTGTCGCTTAGGAAAAACGGCAAAAATCTTGACCTTTCGGTCTACAACAAGGCGACGGGTATTCAAACACAAAACCTCGACCGCCTTTTTGACAGGTTTTATAGGGATGATCCCTCGAGAAACTCCAAAACGGGCGGTCAGGGCATAGGCCTTTCGATTGCCAAAGCCGTAGCAGAGGCGCATAAGGGCAGGATAGTTGCCTGGTCACCCGAAAAGGATATGATCTGCATAACGGTTTTGCTCCCAATGTAAAAAAGCACCCGCCGCGGTGAAAGCCGCGGCGGGTTTTGTGTTTTTATCTGCAGAAATTTTCAACATAATGGTCGAGAGCGTCTTGTATAACCTTAAGGGCGTCATCTCTGCCGTTGACGTCTTTTGCAACGGTTTCCTTTTCTTCAAGAGCTTTGTAAACCGTAAAGAAATGCAGCATCTCGTCAAAGATGTGCGAGGGAAGCTCCGAAATATCCTTGTATTTGTTATAGGTCGGGTCGGCAAATGGAATAGCGATTATCTTTTCGTCGTTTCTGCCACCGTCAAGCATTGAGATGTATCCGATAGGATAACAGCGAACAAGTGTCAGCGGTTCTAGTGCCTCTGAGCAGAGAACAAGAACGTCAAGCGGGTCCTCGTCATCACCGTAGGAGCGGGGAATAAAGCCGTAGTTGGCGGGGTAGTGGGTTGAGGTGTACAAAACTCGGTCAAGCATTATAAGACCGGTTTCCTTGTCAAGCTCGTATTTTTTCTTGCTGCCCTTTGAGATTTCAATAACCGCAACAAAATCCTCGGGGGTTATTCTTTTGGGGTCTATATCGTGCCAGATGTTTTTCATTTGTTACTCCGTTCTGCCGGTAGGCTTTTCTTAAACTGATTATATACCTTTTTAATAAAAAATTCAACATAAAAAAACCGAAAGGCAGTATTTGCCTTTCGGTTTCTCTTTTTACCAAAATCCACCAGGGCGCTGCATTCCGCCACCGCCGCCGGTTATTCCGCCGCCGTGCGTACCGCTGCCAGACCCGCCGTAGAGAGAACTTGTCATTTTAATTTCAGCAAGTGTGGTGCCGCCCGAAATAGTTGTATTCTGCGCAAAGCCGTTTGAGTCGGCTCCCTTTACAGTTCCGCCCACTACAATGCAGTAGCTGTTGCCGCTTTGAATTTCAGGCGCTGTTATAACTGCCGTCTGATATGCTTTTGCGGGTGTAAATGATGCTACTACCTTTCCGTCACTGTTGCAAAGTGCAAGAGACGTTCCGCTGCCTTGCGAGGAAAAACTGTAGAATATTGCGCCTTGATTTTCAGCCGAGGTAAAGCTCTGTGCCATACCGCTGCTGCCCAGCGCTATTAAAATGCCGCCCGAAACGGATGCGCTGCCGTCGTAGTCAAACGAGCCGTTTCCGTTGTTTGTTGGTCCGCTGACTAAAGTGACACCGCCTGTAACCGAAACTGTGCCGTTTGAGTCAATTCCGTCGCCGCTTGCATTAATAAGGGTGTAGCCGCCAGAAATAACGATCTCGCCATTTGATGAACTGAACATATTTTGTCCGGGTCTGCCGCCTATAGCTGAGCTGTCATTGCCGCCTGCAGCATTTATTCCGTCATCTGAGGCGGTTATGTCGTGTGTTCCGCCGGAGATAACTATTTTGCTGCTTTCAAGCCCTTCGTAGCTCTTTGTAACTGTAATCTCGCCGCCGGAGATGGCAAGGTCGGTGTCGGCGTGAACTCCGTCGTCGCCGCTCGATAATTTGAATGTGCCGCCGCCGATAGAAATGGTGCCGTTTGAGTGAATACAGTCGTCAAGGCAGTCAAGATTAAAGCTGCCGCCCGATATAATAATATCTGAGCCCGCCTTAAAGCCCTTTGCAGACTCGCTCGATGACGAAAACGAGGTTACACTTCCGCCGCCGGTTTTTGTGTTGATCTGGGCGTTGTTTATCTTAAGAACGGTTTCTGCCTGAATTGCATCGTTTACGGCGGTAAGATCAAGCTTTCCGCCCTCAATGTAAATGTAGCCGCGGCTTACATCCTCGGTGTTGTCAGAGCGCAGTGCATCACTTCCTGCGGTAACTGTTATGTTGCCGCTGTTTATCTTAATGCAGTCCTTGCCGCCTAAGCCGACATTCTGAGAGTTTACAGTAAGAGCGGTGTCAGAAATAACCAGATCGTCCTTTGAAATAACAGCGTGTTTACAGTTGCCGTTTATGCTGAGGGTGCCGCCGCCGTTTATGGTAAGGTCGGCTTTGCTGAAAATGGCCGCGTCAACATTGGTTTCACCGTCGGTGAGTGTGTATGACAAGCCGTCAGAAATACTGTTTTTCGTTCCGTCCTTGACAGTTATAAAAACCTTGTCAGCGCTCTTTATATAAATGGCAGGGCCGCTTGCATTGTTAATCGTAACGCCGTTTAAAACAAGTTGGACCTTGTCGTTTTCGCCAGCTTCAATGGTAATCATCTCACTGTAGCTGCCCGAAAGGGTATAGGTGCCTTCTTTTGTAATATAGAGAGTATCATTTTTTATTTGTGCACCGTTTCCGCTTATGGCAGACGAGGTGAGATCCACCTCGGTCTTGTTGCTCTTGTCATACTCGGCACTCAAATCCCTGTCGGAAAAAGAAAAATCCATATCAGACAGATCTGCGCTTGAAACACTCTCAATGTCAGAGCTTCCATTATTTGTGCCCGCCGAGCTTGAAACCTTTGGGGTACTGCCGCTTGAAAAGGTTACAGTGCTGCTCGAAACGCCCTCGGTGTCAGAACTGTTCGGGGAATAGGAGCCTTTCTCCTCTTTCCCCGAGCAGCCCGATAGGAGAAAAGAAAATGAAAAAATCAAAGCTGTTAATATTAAAGAAGTTCGCCTCATAGTGCCTCGCTTCCTTCTGGTGCCTCGCTTAGCGAAATCTCAAGATTTCCGTTTCGGCATCTTAGTTTATCTATAAATTCTTTGACCTCGTTTTTGTTCTTCATTTCTATGGTATAGGTCAGCTTGTAAAGGCTACCCATATTGCTTGTCTTTGTCTTAACAAGGCGGTGTTTTTTGGTGTACTCATTAAAAATATCATCAAACTCGCCGTAGAAATTGAGTGATTCGGGGACGGTTATTCTAAGCTCCATAAGCTTGTCGTCACCGAGCGAAATGTGCGCCAGAATAATCATAACGGCACATACAAGAACGGTAAACAAAACTGCAAGGGCAACATATCCCGCGGCGCAGGCAAGACCCGCAGTCATAACAAGAAAAATTGAAACAATATCTTTTGCCTTTCCGGGAACGGAACGGAAACGGACAAGCGAAAAAGCGCCCATAACTGCAACTCCCGTTCCGATATTTCCGTTTACCATTGTTATAACGGTTTCAACAATGGCGGGAAGCAAAATGAGCGAAATCAAAAAGCTCTTGGTTGCATTTGTTTTGTAGGCGGCAGCAACAGCGGTAAGTATTCCGCAGACGACCGCTCCCAAAAGGCATAAAAGATAGCTGCCAATTCCTATTGTGTCACTTGTTATCGAATTAAAAAGCTCAGACATTGTGTTTTTCTCCTTTGTAAGTATAATCTCTGTATGAGGTTGCGTATTTTGAAAATGATGACGGGAAAATCCTTTCGCGGTCTAAAATATGCGAAAGCCAGAGCGGCATTGCTCCTGCAGTTTTTATCTCCATAACAAGCTCACCGTCGGGAAGGACTTCAGCTCCGTAGCAGTCGAACTCAGGGGATAGATCAGTCGTTCTGTAGCGAATATGCGAGTCAAAGGTAATTCGCAGGTCGGGCTCGGTTTTACCAAAATACGCCTCGCGTTCGTACATAACCATCATAGTAGGCTTCGGCTCACGGTAGTAGCGCATAGCGTAGTCTATTTCGTCCATAATCTGAGAGCTGAGCGGCTTATGCCCGCTGTCGATGTATAAAAAGGCGTCATCAAGCGGTAGCAAGACTCGCCTTTTGTAAACCACGCCGCAAAGCTTTTTCTTGATCTCAAAAAACACCTTGCCGTCAGGCGAAACCCTGCCGTAGCTTCGGATACGCAGCTTTTCCTTGTATGCCTTGGCATCGATGGAGTTGCGGATAAGCAGAAAATCGGGCGTGTCTAAATAAAGGCTGCAGATGGTGCTCTTGCCGTGGCTGTCGGCTTCAAGCCTGTTTTCAAAAAGCGAAATCAGCCGATTTTTTTGCTCTGCATTTATGCGGTATTTTTTCTCTATTCTCTCAAATGTGAATATATACGGCTTCATTTTTCGCCCCCTTTTTTGCTTATGCTTAAAGTATAGACCTCTAACTTAAAATTTACCTAAAAAGTAAAAACAAAAACTTAAAACGGTTGACAACACGGCAAAATAAATGGTATAATCAATTTTGCTCGCGGGTATGGCGGAATTGGCAGCATTTTGACTGAGCGCTCGCAGTGCGAGAAAAAGCGAGGGAAAAATGGCGCAGCGGTCAAAACTCATAGGCGAAAGCCGAGAATGAGTTTTGGGCACCGCAAGAGTCACGCAAAACAAAAAAATATAACTACATATGCGGGTATGGCGGAATTGGCAGCATTTTGACTGAGCGCTCGCAGTGCGAGAAAAA
>CAZDSQ010000075.1:0-7036 GCA_964508295.1 uncultured Oscillospiraceae bacterium
CCCCTGAGCTTTCTGCCGATATTATTGATAACGGCATTACCTTAACAGGCGGCGGAGCGCTCCTGCGAGGACTTGACGAGCTTATCACAAGCGAAACAGGAATCCCCGTTCACATTGCGGATAATCCTCTCGACTGCGTTGCTGAGGGAACAGGAATGATGCTTGAGGATATTGACAGACTCAGCGATGTTCTGCTTGACGAAGATTAATTTAAAAAAATGATTTGAGGGCGCAGGCGGAATATTTTCGTCTGCACCTGTTTTTTCTTAAACAAAACTTAGAAAGGAGGCTTTTTGTTGAGGGACTTTTTTAAGGGTAAGATCTTTAAGGTTGTTGCCTGCGTTGTGGCGCTTCTTATAGGAATAATGATCTATCAGGCGGCGTCGGGCGGCTTTGCATCCTTTCCCGAGGCAGTCGTAGGAACATTTGTAACCCCTATAGTCAAGGCATCGGCGTCTATTTCGGATAGCGTTGCAGGCTTTTTCAATTCGATTGTAAATGCAAAGGATATAGAAGAAGAAAACAAAGAGCTTCGTTCTGAGCTTGCGCAGGCTTATAAAAACTTAAGCGACTACGAAAAGGCAAAAAAGGAAAATGAGCAGCTTAAAAAGGTGCTTGGAATAAAAGAAAAAAATCCCGATTATGAAATGGAAGCCGCAACCGTTATCGGTAGAGACAGCGCCTCGGCTTTCGGTAAATTTACTGTAAATAAGGGCAGTCTTAACGGCATAGAACTTAACAGCCCCGTCATAACCGAGGATGGACTTGTCGGTGTAATAACTGAGGTAGGTCCTACCTATAGCGTTGTAACGACTATTCTTGACCCCGACATAAATGTAGGTATCTATAATTCAAGAACGCAGGAAACGGGAGTTATTAGCGGTAGCGCCGACTTGGTAGGAAACGGTAGAACAAAGCTAAAAATGTTGCCGAGAGATACTGCTCTGCTTTCGGGCGATATAATCGAAACCTCCGGTATCGGCGGAGTTTTTCCGTCGGGAATTTTGATAGGAACGGTTAAGTCAATAGGGGCAGAGAACTCAGGCGTTTCAATGTATGCCGAGATTGAGCCTATAGTTGATGTAACAAGTGTTTCAGATGTTGTTATTATAACAGAATTTTCTGAGTATCAAGTTTCCGAAACCGAGGAAGCAGAGGACACAAGCTCCGAGCAGACTGAGGCTGAAGAATAGACACAATAGAAGGAGGAGGGCAAAATGAGAACAAAAAAGATAGCTAAATTTATAAAATGGACCGCTTATGTTCTTTTGGCTCTCGTCCTTTTTTGCTTTCAGAATGCCCCTGTCAGAATAGGACTTTTTGAAAACATCTTGTTTTTGCTTCCTTTTGCGGTAGCTTTTGCCTGCTATGAGGAAATAGTTCCCTCACTTGTTGTGTCTGTGATATGCGGTCTTTTTTGGGATTACAGCGCCCAAAGAGAGTTTGGTTTCTGCGCCTTGACTCTTTGCATTTGTTGTATTGTTGCAAACCTTGTTATGAAGTATTTTGTCCGTCCAGTTTTTGTGAGCGTTTTTGCTTGCGCCTGCGCCGCGGCGCTTGTTTTTGTCGTTTTGGACTTCTTTTTCTTCTTTGTACTTAAGGGCTACGAGGGAGTCGGAGCGCTTTTTATGGAAAACTGCGTAGAACGATTTTTCAAAACCGCTGTTTTTTCGGCGGCTATGGCTTTTGTTGTAAAGAAAATTTACGACCTGAGTCCTAATCGGGCAAAATTTGATTTCGACTGATATATAGAGAGAAGGGACGAGCATGAGAGCAAAAAAGAATAGCGCCTCAAGAATTTTTGCCCTGGCAGGAATTCTTGCGGTTGTTTTTGTTGTCTATATCGTCCGTATTATGCAGCTTCAGCTTGTTGACGGCGAGGAATATCGTGCTATGGGCGATGTTCGCTATACAAGAGAGGTAACAGTAAAGGCTGCAAGGGGAGAGATAGTTGACAGAAACGGTATCCCAATTGCCGCAAACCGAACTGCCTATAACGTTGTTTTTGATAAAAGCTATGTAAAAATGGCTGAGGCAAATGAGATTATTATTGCCGCCGCTTCTGTTGTAGAAAAGCAGAATGAAGAGATAAATCAGTCCATCCCCATAACCGACGAGGAGCCCTACGCCTTTAAGGACGGCTATGAGTCTTCTATTGCTTCGCTTAAGGCGAGAATAGGTCTGCAGGATTATGCAACCTTTGAAAATGTCTGGGATGCACTTTGTGAGAGATATGATGTTGATGACTCATATTCCCAGAAAGAAAAGAGAATTATCGTCGGTGTGCGATACGAAATGGAAGTAAAGGGCTTTACAGTAAGCACGCCCTTTACCTTTTCAGAAGATGTAAGTATGTCGACCGTTTCTGAGATACTTGAAAAGAGCATAACCTACGCGGGAATTACCATTTCTGAGGAAAGTGTACGCGAGTATGCTGACGGCACTATTGCTCCCCACGTAATCGGAACAATCGGTCCGATCTATGCAGAGGAATATGCTGAGCTTAAGAGTAAAGGTTATAAGCTCACTGATTACGTTGGAAAAAGCGGTATTGAAAAGGTTTACGAAAGCTATCTTAAGGGTACTGACGGAGTTAAGGTTATTGAATTTGATGTTAATGGTAATGTTATAAGCTCTAAAATGAAGGTTGAACCGATCCCGGGCAACACAATTGTTCTCACCATTGATTCCCAGCTTCAGAAAACGGCGCAAACGACCCTCGAAAACAGAATACAGGAAATTGCCGCAACAAGCGCCGCAGGTAAGGGCGCTGAGGCAAATGCAGGCTGCGTTGTGGCGTTAAATCCAAAAACGGGCGAGATTCTCTGTGCTGCAAACTACCCCTCTTACGATATAACCGAGTATTATTCAAACTATAATGAGCTTATTAAGAACGAGCAAAATCCACTCTTTAACAGGTGCTTTAACGGTGCTTATGCTCCCGGCTCTACCTTTAAGCCGTGTATGGGAATTGCTGCACTGTGCAGTGGTACTGTAACGAGTAGCTCGACAGTAAGCTGCCAGCATGTTTACAACTACCTTGATATGTCTTTTACCTGTATGGGCACTCATGGCAATATCAACCTTGCAAATGCTCTGAAGGTTTCCTGCAACATTTATTTTTACGATGTCGGCAAAAGAATGGGCATTAACACAATAAACAGCTATGCCTCTGCGCTCGGACTAGGTGAGTCAACAGGTCTTGAGCTTCCTGAAAATACCGGTAGGCTGGCAAGTCCCGAGTATAGAGAATCCCAGAATAGAGAGTGGTATCCGGGTGATGTTCTGCAGGCATCTATCGGCCAGTCAGACAGTATGTTCTCTCCGCTTCAGATAGCGGTTTATACAGGAACTATCGGTAACGACGGCGTTCGTATGCAGGCACATATAGTAAAGAAGATAGTAAGCTACGACTATAAAACTGTTGTTTACGAGCACACACCGACCGTTCTTGCAACCATAGAAAATGTAAACGGCGCCTTTGAGGCAGTAAAAGAGGGTATGTACCTTGTTTCAACTAAAGGTACGGGTCGCTCTGCATTCGGTAACTACGCATTTAAAGTAGGCAGTAAAACAGGCTCGCCAGAAAACTACGGTAATAAGGCGGCAAACGCTGTGTTTACTGCAATCGGACCGCTTGATGATTGCGAGCTTTCTGTTGCCGCAGTTGTTGAGTATGGATATAACGGAAATAAAGCCGCGTCAATAGTTAAGTCAATATTTGACGCACATTTCTTTGAGTCCGATGAGGTTAATTCCCCCTCTACCGAAAACCAGCTTTTAAACTAAAAAAATCTATTTACAAATTGCAAATAATTTGATATTATATTTTATATTGATGTTTTAGTGTCATTTAAACAAAATTCAGGAGTAAAAGAGCATGGGAAAGATAATGCTTGTAACCTCCGGCAAGGGCGGAACAGGTAAATCAACAGTTGCATTAAATCTTGGCATTTCGCTCTCTAAAGAGGGTAAAAAAGCAATAATTATCGAGCTTGATAGCGGTATGCGCTGTATTGACCTTATGCTCGGTATAGATAGCATTGTTTATGACCTCGGTGATATTTTAAGCGGTAACTGTACGTTTGACGAGGCGATTTACAGCCCTGAGTATGTAGAAAATTTAAGTATTATAGCCGCTCCCGCCAAGAGCAATTACATTATTTCTGCTGCCCGATTTGTTTCTCTTTGCAGGCAGCTTAGCACGGTTTATGACTTTGTTATTTTAGATACTCCCGCAGGAATAGGCTCAGAGCTTTCTGCTGCCGCAGAGGCTGCAAGCCACGCGCTTGTGGTAACAAACCTTTCGCCAGTAAGCGTCAGAGATGCCGAAAAGGCAACCGATTTCTTAAGAAGATCGGGCCACAAGAGAATACGCCTTGTTGTTAACTTTGTTCCTCTCGAGTTTGAAAGTAAGGAAGAGATAGCCGATATTGATGATATAATTGACACAGTCGGCGCTCAGCTTATTGCCATAATTCCCGAGGATAAGCTTTTTAAAAAATGTGTTTTGAACAGAACTAAAAAAGAAATTAAAAAGAGCGTTGGAATTGCCTCATTTGAAAACCTTGCCGCAAGAGTTATCGGCAGGGAGGTTCCATTGCTTTTTAAATAAAACGAGAGAGGGGAAAACTTATGAACATTGCCTTGATGGCACATGACACCAAAAAAGAGATGATGATCCAGCTTTGTATTGCTTATAAGAAGATCCTCGGAAATCATCAGCTTTATGCAACCGCTAAAACGGGTAAGCTCGTTGCTGATGCAACAGGGCTTGAGATAGTGAAGTTTCTTTCGGGAGATCAGGGTGGCGACCAGCAGATCGCAGCTAAGATCTCTTGGAACGAAATAGATATGGTTCTCTATTTCAGAGATCCTAAGGCTCAGGTAAGAAACGAAAATGACCCGGGAGAAAACAACATTATCCGCCTTTGCGATGTTAACAATATCGCTATCGCAACCAATATTGCAACCGCCGAGGTTCTTATTCACGGCCTTGAGCGCGGCGATCTTGATTGGAGAGAAATTGTAAAAAACGGCTAAATAGCTAAAAGCGGCTGTGATCGGAAGAGAGAAAGGATTTACGGCGTACAGAGATGATGCTAAAGCTGAGAGGCATCTCGCACGAAACCTTTAAAGACATCCGTGAGCCTGATTTGACTTAAGTCAGATCCCGTTAGGCGCGGTTATCTGCCTTTTAAGTGGGGCGCTTTTGCGCTCAATCGGGGTGGCACCGCGGGAATAAAAAACTCGTCCCCTTGCAAAAGGAAATCCAGCTTTTGCAAGGGGAATTTATTTTTTAAAAGTGAGGAATTTAGAATGTCAGTTATGTTAAGTGCGCCGAGAGGAACGCAGGATGTCCTGCCTTCCCAGAGCGAAAAATGGCAGTTTGTTGAGGAAACGGCAAGAAAAACAGCAGCGCTGTTTGGCTTTAAGGAGATAAGATTTCCAACCTTTGAGCATACCGAGCTTTTCTGCCGCGGCGTCGGTGATACTACCGACGTTGTTCAAAAGGAAATGTATACCTTTGAGGATAAAGGTAACAGATCAATAACCCTTCGCCCTGAGGGAACCGCGTCAACCGTAAGAGTTGCCCTTTCAAACGGACTTCTTAACGATTCGCTTCCCTTAAAGGTGTTTTACTTAACCTCCTGCTTCCGCTATGAAAAGCCGCAGGCGGGAAGACTCAGAGAGTTTCATCAGTACGGTGTCGAGTGTTTCGGCTCCAAAGAGCCTATTGCAGACGCTCAGCTTATTGCCTCAGCAGACGCATTCTTTAAGGCTCTCGGTTTAAGAAACCTGCACCTTGAGATAAATTCAATAGGCTGCCCCGAGTGCCGCAAGAATTATCATAACGCGCTTAAAGAATATTTCGAGGCTCAAAAGGATGCTCTTTGCGAAACCTGTAAGGGCAGACTTGAGAAAAATCCTATGCGAATTCTTGACTGTAAGAGTCCCGTCTGCTCTGAGATTGCAAAGGACGCTCCCAAGGTCATTGATTATCTCTGTGATGAGTGTGACGAGCACTTTAAAAGCGTTCAAAATTACCTTGAAACAATGAATATCAAATTCAAGGTCAACCCCACGATCGTCCGCGGTCTTGATTATTACACAAAAACCGTTTTTGAGTTCGTTTCTGATGAGATAGGCGCGCAAGGGACAGTCTGCGGCGGCGGTAGGTATGACGGACTGGTTGAAACCCTCGGCGGTCCCAAGACCTGCGCCCTCGGTTACGCTATGGGAATTGAAAGATTGCTCCTCTTAATGCAGGCGCAGGAGATAGAATTTCCCGAAGGCGATAAATGTGAACTGTATATTGCACCTATGGGCGATAAAGCCAAGTGTAAAGCTTGCGAGCTTGTCAGCCTGCTTCGCGACGAAGGCTTCCGCGCTGATTGCGACATAATGGGCAGGGGAGTCAAGGCGCAGATGAAATACGCCAATAAGATCGGTGCGCAGTATGTAATTGTTATCGGAGATAACGAAATTGAAGCTTGTTCTGCAAACCTTAAGGATATGCAGAGCGGTGAGGAAACAAAGATATCCCTTGGCGATAGTTTTATAAAGGAATTTTACGATAAAAAGCTTTCGGCGGCTTGCGGCGATGTGCTCGCTAGTTTTGAAAACTTAACAAAGTAATTTTGGAGGAAGAGAAAATGGAACACAATACAATGAAAGGCTTAAAGCGTACAAATTACTGCGGCGAGCTTAACATGAAAAATGTAGGAGAAAAGGTTGTTGTCTGCGGCTTTACCCAGAGAGCAAGAAACCTTGGAACTCTCCAGTTTATCGACCTTCGTGACCGTACAGGTATCCTTCAGCTTGCATTTGACGACGGCAGTGACAGAGAGCTCTTTGAGCTTGCAAAAACAGTTCGTAGCGAGTTTGTCATTATGGCGGCAGGCGAGGTAAGAGAAAGAGAGTCTAAAAACCTTGATATTCCTACAGGTGAAATCGAGGTTTATGTAACTGACCTCAGAATTTTATCCAAGGCACAAACACCTCCCTTTGAAATCGTTGAAAACTCCACCGTTAA
>CAZDSQ010000076.1:0-7020 GCA_964508295.1 uncultured Oscillospiraceae bacterium
ACAATGGGTTGTTTCAATTGATGCTATGAAACGGGAATACGGTAATATTACCAATCGGTAAAAGAAATTACCAATTGTCACATATCCCGTAAACTTCGATGACGCGATGCTGATTGTATAGGTGATTTCGTAGGGGTCATTCACGAATGACCCGCGGGCGATTCTTGAATTGCCCCCACACATTACAAAAAGCAAAATTTAAATATTTTCCTTTATATAACAATTTATCCACAAAATGCGGATATAATTAGTATCATCAACTTTCGGGAGGCTATTTTTTTAATGCTTTCACTTAAAAACATATCCAAAATCTACAAAACAGGCGACAGCGTTGTCAAGGCGCTTGATGATGTTTCGCTTGAGTTTCGCCGGAACGAGTTTGTTTCAATTCTCGGCCCATCTGGCGGCGGAAAGACCACGTTACTTAATATTGTCGGCGGCCTTGATGCTTACACAAGCGGCGACCTTGTAATAAACGGCAAGAGCACCAAGAGGTTTACTCAAAAGGACTGGGACACCTACAGAAACCACTCGATAGGCTTTATATTCCAAAGTTACAACCTAATTCCTCACCAGACGGTCTTATCAAACGTTGAGCTCGCCCTCACCCTTTCGGGAGTTTCCAAATCCGAGAGGAGAAGGAGAGCAAAGGAGGCGCTCGAAAAGGTAGGCCTTGGCGACCAGCTTAAGAAAAAGCCTAATCAGATGTCGGGCGGACAGATGCAGAGGGTTGCAATCGCAAGAGCGCTTGTTAACAACCCCGACATTCTGCTTGCCGACGAGCCGACGGGCGCACTTGACTCGGCAACAAGCCTGCAGATAATGGCGCTTTTAAAAGAGATCGCAAACGACAGGCTTGTTATTATGGTTACCCACAATCCCGAGCTTGCCGAGGAATACTCAACAAGAATAATAAAACTGCTTGATGGCAAAATCACCGACGACTCTGACCCCTACACCGCCGAGCCTGCAGTAGAGGAAAAAGAGGAAAAGGCAAAGAAGAAGGGCAGAAAAAAGCACACCTCGATGTCTTTTTTCACAGCGCTCTCACTTAGCCTTAAAAACCTCATGACCAAAAAGACGAGGACAATTCTCACAAGCTTTGCGGGAAGCATTGGCATTATCGGAATTGCACTCATTCTCTCGCTTTCAAACGGCATTAACGCCTACATTGAAAAGGTTGAGGAGGACACGTTATCAAGTTATCCCCTTTCCATCGAGCAGGCAACGATAGACCTTTCGGGAACTATTGCCGAGATGATGGAAAGCCAGGTAAACCTCGAGGAGCATGGGCTTGACAAGATCTATTCCAACGATATTATGAGCTCGATGATGACCTCTACCCTTTCATCAGCCGCTCAAAACAATCTTGCTTCTTTTAAAGAGTATCTTGACAGCAGCGAAAGTAACATCGAAGAATACACAAACGATATAAAATATCTTTACTCCACCCCGTTAAACATCTACAAATCCAACCTTGAGGACGGCGTTTTAAAGGTAAGCCCCGACACTGCGCTTGACTACATTGGTATGGGCGAGATGATGGGGTCTGGAAATAATATGCAGGCTGCTGCAATGGGTCAGATGATGTCTGTATGGAGAGAACTTGTCGGAGATAACAAACTGCTTTCTGAGCAGTACGAGGTTCTCAAAGGCAGGCTTCCCGAGAAGTACAACGAAGTCGTTATCATCGTTACCAAAAACAACGAACTTTCTGACTTTATGCTCTATTCGCTCGGCATAAAGGATCCCGAAGAACTTAAAAATATGTTTAAGGAGTATCAGGAAACGGGTGAGATCTCCTTTGAGCCTGAAAGAACAGAGTACACCTACGATGACCTTCTCTCGCTTTCCTACAAGCTTTTAGTAAACACCGATTATTTTGAAAAGCAGAACGGCATCTGGGTTGACAGGAGCGAGGACGATGTTTATGTTGCAAGCAAACTTGAAAATGCCGAAGAGATAAAGGTCGTTGGAATTTTAAGACCCAATTCTGATGCGCTTTCTGACAACGAAAGCGGCTCGGTTGGATACACGCACGCTCTTATGACAAGCCTTCTCGACAAGGTAAACGACAGCGAGATAGTAAAGGAGCAGCTTGCAAACGAGAAAATAGACGTTATGACAGGCACCGAGTTCTCAACAGGCGAAAAGATCGTCTTCAATAATATACAGGAGTTGCAGGCTTACATCACCTCGCTACCTCAGGATAAGCAGATGGAAGCAGGCGCTATGCTCTCCCAGCTTCAGCAGAGCGGGATGAGCGAATCTGCCATTCTTTCAACCTTTGCATCGGGTCTTTCCAATATGCAGAGCGATGCAACCTTAGACAGCCGCCTTTCTGAGATGGGTTATGCCGACCCCGACTCGCCTACCGGCATCGCACTTTACTCCAAGGATTTTGAGTCCAAGGACGAGATAAAGAAGATAATTGAGGATTACAACGACGGCGTCGAAAAGGAAACCGATCAGATAACCTATACCGATTACATCGGACTTATGATGTCATCGGTTACAACCATTATCAACGCGATAAGCTACATCTTAATTGCCTTTGTTGCAATCTCGCTGGTTGTTTCCTCGATTATGATCGGAATTATTACCTACATTTCGGTTCTTGAGCGCACCAAGGAGATCGGAATACTCAGGGCAATCGGTGCTTCGCGCAAGGATATTTCCAGAGTATTTAATGCCGAGACCCTTATCGTTGGCTTTACGGCGGGCGCAATCGGAATAGGAATTACACTGCTTCTGATACTGCCCATAAATGCGATTTTGCAGGCGGTTACAAGCATCGGCGCCGCAGCGGCTCTGCCGCCCGTTGCCGCAGTTGTACTCGTGGTTATCAGTATGGTGCTCACCATAGTTGCGGGACTTATCCCCTCAAGCCTCGCCGCCAAAAAGGACCCTGTAATTGCGCTGAGAACAGAATAATTTATTCTGATATTTTAAAAACATAGGGGACTCTGTCCCCTCCCATTTACATTCAGGCGAACACAGTTCGCCCCTACAGATTCTACAATATGTTGGCTTTGTATGGCGGGGGCTTGCTCCCGCCATAAGCCTTACTATAAACAAAAGGCAGGGCCAAGGCCCTGCCCTACAATTTAAATAAGATTCTCGATCTTTTTAGCGTTTTCTGCAAGGCCGCCGTCGCAATCGACGACTATATCGGCATAGCTTTCATAAAGCGGGGTGCGCTCGGCATAAATGTCTTTTAAGGTTTGTCCGCTTTTCATAAGTATTCCGCGGGTTTCGAAATTGTTTACCCTCTTTTCAAGCTCGTCGAGTGGAACGCGCAGGTAAACTACTTTGCCAAGACTCCTTAGATTATCCATAGCATCAGCGCCGAAAACTACGCTTCCACCCGTTGCGATAACGCTTTTCTCTGCTTTGAGCGAGGCGACTATTTTGTTTTCTGCGGCGGCAAAATATTCATTTCCACAGTCGCGCAGAATTTCAAAAAGGCGGCGGTTTTCCTTTTCTTGTATAAGCAGGTCGGTGTCGACAAAGCGGTAACCTAAGCGCTTTGCAAGCAGAACGCCGACTGTGCTTTTACCCGCTCCGGGCATTCCAATTAAAACTATATTATCCATTATTTGTTTTCCGTTTCGGGCAGAAAACCCTCAAAAATTCTTGTGGTGAAAATGGCGGAATATGCCCTTGCGACTTCTTTATCTCTGAAGGTCCAGCCCGCGCTGTGCGCTCCCAAAAGGGCGCAAAGGCGGCGACCGAATTTGTTTTCATAGTGGTAGTCATAAGAAACAAAATCGGGGCGGGCGATAAAATTAAAAATCATCATCCCAAGGAGCTTTCTCGACAGAAGGTCTTTTTTGTTAAAGGCCGAGGCGAGCTGGCCTCTGATAACGTCCTTGCGGTTTTTGCGGTACCAGCCTAAGACAAACGGAAAAAAGGACTGAACGAAATATTTCCCCTTGTAGTTTTCAAGCAGCTCGTTTGCCTTGGGGCAAAGGCGGCGGGTGGTATCAAGACTTATTGACTTAAACTCAATAAGCAGAGGAACCTTTCCGTCAACCAAATCAAGAACCTCTTTAAAGGTGGGTATCTTTTCATCTGTGCCCGCAAGGCGCAGTTTTTTAATTTCGGCAAGGGTGAGCTTTTCTATCTCGCGCTCGTCACCGCACATTCTTTTTAGAGTATCATCGTGAAAGACAACGACCTCGTTATCTGCGGTTATATGAATATCGGTTTCGATTGCGATGCCAGCCTCTATCGCCTCACGAAAGGCGGCCATGGAGTTTTCGGGGGTGTCGGGCTTTAAAGAATGCAAACCTCTATGCGCGATATACATATTTTCCATCAGCTTTCTGTCGGGGTGTTTTCTAACTGCGGGGAATATCAAAAAGAGGTACACCGTCACCGCTGCAAGAGGAATTAAAATAAGCCACAAGTATTCCATAGTTTAGTCCTCAACATCAAAGTTTTCAAGAAGTGATTTGGATTTCCGGGGCTTTGTGTCGCCGTGGCGCACAAAGGACATTGTTACAAAGGACAGCGCCGAGAAAAGCACTGCGTAGGGGAAAAGCACCGAGTAACCAAGGCCGAGATTATCGATTAAAAAGCCCGAGAGCAGCGGCGTCGTTATCTGTGCGGCCATAGAAAAGGTGTAATAAATTCCAGTGTACTTTCCAACGTCCGAACCGCTTGACATTTCAACAACCATCGGAAAGGAGTTTACGTTTATTGCCGCCCAGCCGATGCCGACGAGGGCAAAAATAAGGTACATTATAGGTGTCTGTTCTCTTATAAAAATTGCTATAGCGTAGCAAACTGTCATAAGCGCTATTCCCAAAAGAACGGTTTTCTTTCTGCCAAGCTTGCCCGAAAGGAAGCCGAGGGGAACAAAGGCGGCAATCGCGGCAATTGTTGCCATCAGAAGATAGCTCGACGAGGTGCCTAAATCGACTCCCCAGACATTTACGCAGTAGCGCGAAAAGGCGGTCGTAACGGCGTTATACGCCATAAACCAAAGAAAAACCGAAACCAAAATGAGCGCAAGACTTATAAAAACGGGGCGGGAAAGCTTTCCGTTTGACTTTACAGTTTCCTCAGGCTCGTCTACGATATTTGTTTCTTTGAGGAGCTTGTTTTCGTTAAGAGAAAAGGTCATTACCAGAACGGCAACAAGCATAAACGCCGCAATTACGATAAAGACTGGCAGGAAGGACTGGTCCTCGCTATAGACAGTCTCGCCGGCGGCATTTTTATCGCTTTTAAGCATAAACATCATAACTATTGTTGCGAAAATTCCGCCGATATAGCCGACTAAGTTTATAATGGCGTTACCCTTACTGCGAAGCGGCTTTTCGGTAACGTCGGGCATATAGGCAACTGCAGGGGTCCTGTAAATCGCCATTGTTACAAGCAGCATCATAAGGGTTACAACAAAGCCTGTAAAATTGCGGCTCTCGGTAAAAAGTCCGTTAATTACTAAGAGAATTACGGCAGCTATTGTTCCGAACAAGATATAAGGTGTTCTTTTGCCGAGCCTTGTATGAGTTCTGTCAGAGATTGCGCCAAAGAGCGGAAGCATAAATATTGCAAGAATATTATCCACCGACATAATGGCGTTTGCCGCAAAGGTCGAAAGGCCGAAAACATTCTCTAAAAGATACGGCACAACCTGATCATAAAACTGCCAGAATGCCAAAATTGACATAAAAGCAAAGCCTATCAGTATTGTGCGTTTGTAATTGAGCTTCATAGAAAAACTACCTCCAATATTCAGTTTTGCTTTCTGACAATGGTATATTCATCGCCAAACCGAAAAAATGGGCAATCCCTGCGCTGATGCAAAAGAAAGCCCGCCATTTCGTCCTCATCAAGATCGACGCCACACTCATAACACTCGGTGTCCTCGTCGTAATAATAGTTTGCGCAAAGCTCGCAGCAGCTCTGTGCCTTTTTGTTTTTACTCATATAATTTTCCCTCTGAGAAAATCTAAAAATCTTTTAAATCGGCTTTTTCTCGGCCCCCACTTTGAGCCGACCGATTTT
Organism: uncultured Oscillospiraceae bacterium; assembly: GCA_964508295.1. GTDB lineage: Bacteria > Bacillota > Clostridia > Oscillospirales > Ruminococcaceae > SIG578. The sequence goes on from CAZDSQ010000076.1 coordinate 6,019, forward strand.
TGAAGCCTGCGGTTTACAACAACCGGCTCCATAACTATTCGTTTTGATTTATTTCTGCCGCTCTCGCCGCTTCTTCTGTTATCTGCGACTTGCGGCTGCTCAAAAAAATTCGCAGTTTTCGGGCTCTGAGGGTTCCTGTGCAGCACTCTCTTCCCTTTTCTCGACCCTTGCGACAGCCTCGGCTACCGCCTTAAGATTAAGCTCGACGGTTTTAATTCTGTTTTCGCAAATTCTTGTCATATCAGAAACATTGTGCTTCAAGTTCTCAATCTCACCGTTTGCGCTTGATATCTCGCGAAGCGACTCAGAAACCATCTGCTCGGTGGTCATTCTTATCTTATCCGCCTCGCTCTTTGCTCTATCAATAATATCGGCAGCCATCTGCTTAGCTTCCATAATAGTTTTGCCAACATCCTTTGCGATTTCGGCATACTTTTCGCATTTCTGAGCAAAGTCCTCATTTTCGACGATGAGCTTATTTATCTGCTCGTTTTTGATATTAAGCTCGCGCTCGTTATCAAGGAGCAGTCTTCGGTTTTCGTTGATTTCCTCAAACAGACGGCTTTTCTGCATATTTGCATCAGCAAGCTCGGCACGAAGCGCCTGAATCTGAGTGTTCAGAATTTCATTTCTGGCCGAAAGCTCAGCGCTTTCCTTTGAGAGTTTTTCTCTGTCGGCAGAAAGGCTCTCTATCTGCTCGGTTGCCTCTTTTTCAAAATTTTCCTTTTGAGCGGTAATTTCATAAATATAGTCGATGACATCCTTTTTGTTAAATCCAAAGGCTTGTGTTCTGAAATTTTCCTGCATTGTTGTTCTCTCCCGCAATTTTTATTTTGATATATTTGCGACGTCGTATTTTTGCGATTTGTGTATATTTATTTAATTGTAGCACACATTTTTCAAAAAGACAACATTTTAATAAATTTAAAATTGAAATTACGAACCTTGCCTTTTCATCTCTGCACGAGGGGTCAAGGGGCTTGCCCCTTGCCGCCAGAGAGT
>CAZDSQ010000077.1:0-6530 GCA_964508295.1 uncultured Oscillospiraceae bacterium
ATCAGCAGCGCCGAAGATGTTATAGAAATGATGCTTGCAGGAGCGACGGCGGTCGAAATCGGAGCAGCAAACCTTGTTGATCCATTTGCCTGCCGAGATATTATAAGTGCTCTTCCAAGCGCAATGGAAAAATATAAAATAAATTCACTTTCAGAAATCATAGGAGGTTGTAAATAATGGGTAAGGACGTAATTATTGCCTGCGATTTTTCAAGCGCAAAAGATGTATTTGCTTTTCTTGACAGGTTTACAGGCAGAAAACCTTTTGTTAAAATCGGAATGGAGCTTTTCTATGCAGAAGGTCCCCAGATCGTTCGTGAAATTAAAAAGCGCGGACACAAGATCTTCCTTGATTTAAAGCTTCACGATATTCCTAATACTGTTAAAAAGTCAATGGCAGTTCTTTCACGCCTTGACGTTGATATGACTAACCTTCACGCCTCGGGAACTGTTCGTATGATGGAGGCTGCTATCGAGGGTCTTACCCGTCCCGACGGCACAAGACCTATCTTGATTGCAGTTACTCAGCTTACCTCCACCGACCAACAGAGTATGAAGGATGACCTCTTGATCGACCATCCTATTGACGAGGTTGTTATGCACTACGCTCACAACGCTAAAAAAGCAGGACTTGACGGTGTTGTTTGCTCTCCTCTTGAGGCGGGTAAGGTGCATGAGGTTTGCGGCAAAGAGTTTGTAACCGTTACCCCCGGAGTCCGTTTTGCTGACGGCGACGTAGGTGATCAGAAGAGGGTTATGACTCCCGAGCAGGCAAAGCTTATCGGCTCTGATTATATTGTTGTTGGCAGACCGATTACTGCGGCAGAGGATCCTGTTGCCGCTTACGAGCGCTGTGTTAAAGAGTTTGTTGACTAAGGAGGGTGTTATAAATGGAAAGCTATAAAAGAGAATTTATAAAGTTTCTTGAGGGCGCTGGAGTTCTTAAATTCGGAGATTTTACCGCAAAAAGCGGAAGAAAAATCCCTTATTTTATAAACGCAGGCGATATCAAGACAGGCGACCAGATTTCTAAGCTTGGCGAATTTTACGCAAAGGCTTATTTTGAAAAGGTTGGCAACAAGAAAACCGTGCTTTACGGACCTGCTTATAAGGGCATTCCCATTGCAGTTTCTGTTGCGGTTGCTCTTTCTAAAAACGGGCTTGACGTTCCTTTCTTCTTTAATAGAAAAGAGGAAAAGGACCACGGTGAAGGCGGGGTATTTGTAGGATACAGGCCTCAGAAAAACGAAGAAATCGTTATTGTTGAGGATGTTATTACTGCAGGAACTGCTATCAGAGAAAGTATGGCTATTCTTTCATCTCTTGAGGGATGCAAGGTTGCCGCAACCTTTGTTATGGTAGACCGCAAGGAAAAGGGACAGACTGAAAAATCTGCAATGGCAGAGGTAGGAGAAGAGTTCGGTTTCCCCGTTTATTCTGTTGTTGATGTTTATGATATTATTGAATACCTCGAGGAAGAAGAGGCAAACCGTGAAAACGTTGAGCGCATCAAAAAATACCTCGAAGTAAACGGTGCAAAAGCATAAGAAGAGGATTTTTATAATGAGAAACCTGATTGATATTGTTGATTTTTCGGTGAACGAGCTTAAAGAGCTTATGGATGTTGCTTGTGACATTGATTTGCACCCCGAAAACTATAAAGAACGCTGTAAAGGTAAAAAGCTTGCCACGCTTTTCTTTGAGCCTTCAACAAGAACGCGTCTCAGCTTTGAGGCGGCAATGCTTGAGCTTGGCGGCAGCGTTATAGGATTTTCGGATGCGAGCAGTTGTTCTGCTTCAAAAGGTGAAAGTGTTGCAGATACTGCGAAGGTTATAAGCTGCTATGCAGACATTATTGCAATGCGCCATCCTAAAGAAGGCGCTCCGTATGTGGCGGCAAAGAATGCGTCAATTCCCGTAATCAATGCGGGGGACGGCGGTCATTGCCACCCGACACAGACACTTGCCGACCTTCTTACAATTTACCGTCATAAAGGTAAAATAGAGGATATTACTGTTGGCTTCTGCGGAGATCTGAAATACGGAAGAACGGTTCATTCGCTGATCGCAGCGCTTTCAAGATATAATAATATCAACATTGTGCTGATCTCGCCCGATGAGCTAAAAATTCCCGACTATATCAAAGAGGGCGTTCTTGATAAAAACGCTATGCCGTATACTGAAACAATATCACTTGAGGACGCAATGCCTAAGCTTGATGTTTTGTATATGACCAGAATTCAGAGGGAGCGTTTTGATGATGCTAATGAGTATGAAAGGCTTAAGGGTAGTTACATTTTAACACCTGAAAAGCTTGAAAATGCCAAAGCAGATCTAAGCATTCTTCATCCGCTTCCGCGTGTAAATGAAATCAGCGTTGCAATTGATTGTGATAAGAGAGCCTGCTATTTCAAACAGGTGCTCAATGGAAAACTTATGCGAATGGCGCTTATATTAAAGCTATTGTCCGAAACCGATAAAGAGGAAAACAGAGAAGCGGACGTTGTCAAAAATAAGATTCGCTGCAACAATCCAAGATGTATCGTATCGGTCGAACAGGAGCTTGAACATATTTTTAAACCGGTAGACAAGGCAAACGGCATTTACAGATGTGTATATTGCGAGAGCCAACCGATAGAAAAGGAGAATAACTAATGGCTATTTTTATTAACGAGCCCTCACACACCTTCCACGAATATCTTTTAATTCCCGGATATTCTTCGGATAAGTGTATCCCTGCTAATGTAAGTCTTAAAACCCCTCTTGTGAAATTTAAGAAGGGCGAAGAGTCCGCAATAACAATGAATATTCCTCTTGTTTCGGCAATTATGCAGTCTGTATCCGATGACCGTTTGGCAGTTGCTCTTGCAACAGAGGGCGGCGTATCGTTTATTTACGGCTCACAGACCATTGAAGACGAGGCTGCAATGGTAAAGCGCGCAAAAAGCTATAAAGCAGGTTTTGTAAAGAGTGACTCCAATTTAAGCCCCGAGGCAACACTTGCTGAGGTCATTGCTCTTAAAGAGGAAACAGGTCACTCAACTGTTGCTATAACATCTGACGGTACTGCTGACGGCAAGCTCGTAGGTATAGTAACTGGCAGAGATTACAGAGTAAGCCGTATGAGCCCCGACACTAAGATTAAAGAGTTTATGACCCCATTTGATAAGCTTGTCTGGGCAAGAGAGGGAACGACCCTTAAAGAAGCCAACGACATTATTTGGGACAACAAGCTTAATTCGCTCCCGATTATAAATGATGAAGGCAAGCTTTGTTATTTCGTTTTCCGTAAGGACTATGACACTCATAAGCAAAACCCCAATGAACTTCTTGACAGCTCAAAGCGATATGTTGTAGGCGCAGGTATCAATACAAGGGACTTTGCAGAGCGTGTTCCTGCTCTTGTAGAGGCTGGCGCAGATGTTCTTTGTATCGACTCGTCTGAGGGCTTTTCCGAGTGGCAGAATATCACTATCAAATGGATTCGCGAAAAGTACGGTGACAGCGTAAAGGTTGGCGCAGGAAACGTTGTCGATGCCGAAGGCTTCCGATTCTTAGCTGATTGCGGCGCTGACTTTGTTAAGGTTGGTATCGGCGGCGGCTCGATTTGTATCACCCGCGAAACCAAGGGTATTGGCAGAGGACAGGCTACCGCTCTTATCGAGGTCTGCAAAGCCCGTGATGAATATTTTGAAGAAACCGGTGTTTACGTTCCTGTTTGCTCTGACGGCGGTATTGTTTACGACCACCACATGACCCTTGCTCTTGCAATGGGTGCAGATTTCATTATGCTCGGCAGATATTTTGCAAGATTTGATGAAAGCCCGACAAACAAGGTCAATATCGGCGGAACTTATTATAAAGAATACTGGGGTGAAGGCTCTAACCGCGCAAGAAACTGGCAGAGATACGATCTTGGGGGCGACAAAAAGCTTTCCTTTGAAGAGGGTGTTGACTCTTATGTTCCTTACGCAGGTAAGCTCAAGGACAACGTTGCGCTTTCACTTAGCAAGGTAAAATCTACTATGTGTAACTGCGGCGCTCTGACCATTCCTGAACTTCAGAAAAAAGCAAAACTTACACTTGTTTCAGCGACCAGTATTGTTGAGGGCGGCGCACACGATGTTATTCAGAAAGAAAAAACAACTTCAATGAAGTAATTTATCGGTAAAATCTAACGCTTCGTGCCTTGACATAAATTGCGACGTATGTTATAATTCTACTCGTAATTTTAATATGTTTCCTGTTACTGACGGATAAATGTGGAGCACCACAAAGAAGCAGGAAATGTAAGAGGATATTATCCTTTTAGCCGACCGTCTGGGCACATTTAGCTTTTACAAGTTAGATGTGCCTTTTTGTTTTTTAATCAATGGAGGAATATATAAATGAAAAAAATCGGAATAGTTATGGGCAGCGATAGCGACCTGCCTATCATCCAGAGGGCTGTTGATACCCTTAAAGAACTTAACATTCCTTATGAAGTACATATTTATTCAGCTCATAGAACGCCTGTAGAAGCACGTGACTTTGCACTTAACGCTAGAGAAAACGGCTTTGGTGCCGTAATTGCGGCGGCTGGAATGGCCGCTCACCTCGCAGGTGCTATTGCCGCAAATACAACCCTTCCTGTTATTGGTATTCCTTGTAAGTCTGCTAACCTCGATGGTATAGATGCGCTCCTTTCAACAGTTCAGATGCCTTCGGGTATCCCTGTGGCAACCGTTGCAATAAACGGTGGCGCAAATGCTGCTCTGCTTGCGGCTCAGATTCTCGCTGTAGAGGATAAAGAGCTCGCTATTGCGCTTGATAAAAAGCGTGCAGATGCCGCTGCGGTAGTCCTTAAAAAAGATGCCGAGGTAATGGATAGACTTTAATTCAAGGAGGATTTAAACCCTTATGGGCGGTTTTTTTGGTATTGCTTCTAAAGAGGATTGTATGGTAGATGTTTTCTACGGTGTGGACTATCATTCGCACCTCGGAACTCGCCGCGCAGGAATGGCGGCTTTCGATAGCGAGATTGGCTTGCAAAGAAAGATTCATAATATACAAAACGCACCTTTCAGAACAAAATTTGAACATATATTTGAAGAAATGCAGGGAACATCGGCAATTGGCTGCATCAGCGATAGTGACCCGCAGCCAATGCTTATCCGTTCCCATCTTGGCACCTATGCTATTTGTATGGTCGGTATCATAAACAATGCCGATGACATTATAGATAAATATCTTTCGTCCAGCGGAGATCATTTTGACGCAATGACTGGCGGAAGGGTAAATTCGGTTGAACTTCTTGCATCGCTTATAAACCAGAAAAAAGATTTTGTTGAGGGAATAAAGTTTGCACAAGAAACTATTGACGGAACTGCTTCGATCCTCATTTTAAAACAGGATGGCTCGCTTATTGCCGCACGCGATAAGGTCGGCAGACTTCCTATCCATATAGGAAAGGACGAGAATGGGCACGCTGTTTCCTTTGAAGCATTTGCCTACACAAAGCTTGGATTTGAGGACGAAAAAGAGCTTGGTCCGGGTGAAATAGTTGAGGTTACCGCAACCGAGATACGTCAGCTTGCAGAGCCTGGAGATAAAATGCGAATTTGCGCATTTTTGTGGAGCTATTACGGCTATCCTACCTCGACCTTTGAGGGAATCAACGTTGAGGCAATGCGCTATCGTAACGGTGCAATTTTGGCCCAGAACGATATAGACAATAATCTTGCGCAGGATATTGATTATGTTGGCGGCGTTCCCGATTCAGGAACACCACACGCTATCGGTTACGCGAATAAAAGCGACATTCCGTTTGCGAGAGCCTTTATTAAATACACTCCTACATGGGCGCGTAGCTTTACTCCTGCAAAACAGTCTGACCGAAATAAAATTGCCAAGATGAAGCAAATTCCCGTTCATGAGCTGATTAAGGATAAAAATCTTTTGTTTGTTGATGACTCGATAGTGAGAGGAACTCAGCTTAAGGAAACGGTCGATTTTCTTTATGAAAACGGCGCCAAGTCGGTGCATATGCGTTCCGCTTGCCCGCCTATTATGTACGGATGTAAATTCTTAAACTTCTCAAGAGCTACCGATGATATGGAGCTTATCGCTCGTAGAGTTATTATGGAACTTGAGGGGGAGGAAGGATTTAATTATATCGAAGAGTACAGCGACAGCAATACCGAGCGCGGAAAGAAACTTCGCAAGTCGATTTGCGAAAAGTTGCATTTTGAATCTTTGGAGTTCCAGTCGTTAGAGGGTGTTATCAAAGCAATAGGCCTTGAGCCTTGTAAGCTTTGCACATACTGCTGGAACGGAAAGGAATAATTATGAGTAATCAATCAAGATCTGATAGTTACGCTGCTGCAGGCGTTGATATTACTGCAGGATATAAGGCCGTTGAACTTATGAAAAAACATATTGCAAGAACTAAAAACGAAGGTTGTCTCGATGATGTCGGCGGTTTCGGCGGATGCTTCGGACTAAACCTTGCGGGAATGGAAGAACCTGTTTTAGTTTCAGGAACTGACGGTT
>CAZDSQ010000078.1:0-6264 GCA_964508295.1 uncultured Oscillospiraceae bacterium
CTGAGGCACACTTCCTTACGGAGTGTGCCTCAAGACTCGGCTTTTTTATTTTTTCTATTGAATATTGCAGAGGGTTTTCGGCAATTATTCTATTGTGTAATTTTAGGCTATGACTTCTTGACTAATATCTCTTTTTATAGTATAATAATCTAATAATTGGGTTAATGTGGGTTACTGTAACTTTTTAAGGCTTTTTAAGCCTAATTTTACATAAGTATTTTATTAAGACCTTTTACATATCAGGGCAAAAGACAAACTGCGGCTGTGCGTTTCCCGCAGAGCTTTCCCTTAACGAAACGGAGGTAATATTTACTTTGACAACTGAAATCAAACAAGATAATACGCCAAAGAAGGCTATACACAAAAAAAAGAAAACCTTTAAAAAGCCTGCCGCTACTGCAAAGACTACAAAGAGCGCTTCGGCATCTACTCCTAAAAAGAGCAGCTCTAAGCCCAAAAGCAAGGCGGCATCCAAATCCAATGCCAAGGCGCAGACCCAAAACAGAACCGCTAAAAGAAGACCCGCTGAGAGAAGGCCGCTGCCCAAAAAGCCCACCTCTCCCCTTCGCATCATAATGCTCGGCGGACTTAACGAGATAGGCAAAAACATTACAGTTTTTGAGTACGAGAACGATATGATAGTTCTTGACTGCGGCATTGCATTTCCCGATGACGAAATGCTGGGAATTGACGTGGTGCTGCCCGACTTTACCTATCTTACAAAAAACGCTGACAAGATAAGAGGCGTTATTTTGACCCACGGCCATGAGGACCACATCGGCGCTCTGCCCTACCTTTTGAAATCTATCAATGTTCCTATATATGCAACAAGATTAACCCTTGGTCTTGTTGAAAACAAGCTTGCAGAGCACAGACTGCTCGGCTCGGCTAAGCTTAACACAGTAAACCCCGGCTCTGTTATAAAGCTCGGAGCGTTTTCTATTGAGTTTATCCACGTTAACCACTCTATTCCCGATGCGGTTGGTTTTGCAATAAAATCCCCCGTCGGAACGGTCGTTCACACAGGCGACTTTAAGATAGACTACACACCCATTCAGGGCGGAATGATAGATCTTGCCCGCTTTGCAAGCCTCGGCAGCGAGGGAGTTTTGGCCCTTATGGCTGACTCGACAAACGCCGAGCGCCCGGGATATACCGCAAGCGAACGAAACGTCGGCGAATCCTTTGAGCCGCTTTTCCAGCGCGCTGAGGGCAGGCGCATTATAATTGCAACCTTTGCATCAAACATTCACCGCATTCAGCAGATCATTGATGTTGCGGTAAAGTTTAATAGAAAGGTTGCCGTTTCGGGCAGAAGTATGGTAAGTGTTGTTGAAACTGCCATAAACTTAGGCTACCTTACAGTTCCCGAAAACATTCTTGTTGACATCGACAGTGCAGGTCGTCTTAGGGCAGACGAAATGGTTATCGTTACAACGGGAAGTCAGGGCGAGCCTATGTCGGCCTTAAGCCGAATGGCCGCAGGTGAGCATCGTCAGGTGGGTGTCAACTCTAACGACTTTATTATCATCTCTGCTACCCCCATTCCGGGAAATGAGAAGCTGGTCAGCAGGGTCATAAACGATCTTATGAAGCTTGGCGCAGAGGTTATCTACGAAAAGATGTACGAGGTACACGTTTCGGGACACGCCTGCAAGAGCGAGCTTCAGCTTATGCTAGGTCTTGTTAAGCCCAAATACTACATTCCCGTTCACGGAGAATACAAGCACCTTTGCAAAAACGCCCTTATAGGCGAAAGCATGGGAATTGACAAGGACCACATTATAATTTCCGATTTAGGAAAGGTTATTGAAACCGACGGAGAGACTATGCAGTTTAAAGAGACCGTTCAGGCAGGCAAAGTGCTTGTCGATGGGCTTGGAGTCGGCGATGTTGGTTCTATCGTTCTTCGCGACAGAAAGCATCTTGCCGAGGACGGACTTATCATAGTTGCCGCAGCGGTAAGCTCTACAGGCAAGCTTGTTTCGGGTCCTGACATTATTTCAAGAGGCTTTGTCTATGTCCGTGAATCAGAGGAGCTTATGGAGCAGGCAAGAGAAATAGTAAAAACTGCACTTGAAAGCGCCCTCAGAGGAAGCTATGGCGTTGACTGGCCGAGGCTCAAAACAACGGTTAAGGATTCGCTTGCGTCCTTTGTATTTCAAAAAACCAAGCGTCACCCGATGATATTGCCTATCATTATAAACGCTTAAACTAAAGCATCAGGAGGCTGACACTATGAAAAACAGAAAAAACTTTTTTAAAACAGCTGTAATAGGTTTGTTTCTGTTAGGGCTTGCTTTTTCTGCGGTGTCGGCATTTTTCAGTCCGTTAATTGCAATAATCGAATTATCTGTCACTATTGTATTTTTAGTAACTCTCTTGATTTTTTGGGGAGTTTTAAAAAAGCAGGCACTGAGGCTTTTTGCAGAGCTTGAAAGCAAGCTTTCTCCCGAAAGCCAGGCAGCACTTAATGAAATTCCCCTGCCCATTTGTCTGCTTAGCAGCGATGACGAGATAGTTTGGTACAACTCCATATTCTCCCTTGAAGTACTGGGCGGAGAAAATCATCTCGGTAAAAAATTCTATGAACAATTTTTGTGTGCCGGCAAGGACAAAAACTCACTCATTTTCAGAGATAAGAAATTCACCTGTTTTAAAGGTGATCTAAAAAGCTCAAAGGATCGATATCAGATTTTATATCTGATCGATGACACAGAGCTTAAAGCTGACAGCGAGAAGTATCACGCTAAAAAGCCTTCTGTTATTCAGATAGCTATTGACAACTATGACGAGCTCTTAAGCAGCATAGACGGAAGCCAAAGAAACTTTGTCGTCAGCAGAATTGAGGCAATACTTGAAAAAGCCTTTGTTACAGAGGCAAACGGCATTTTAAGAAAGACCGAAAAAGACCGATTTATTGCAGTCATAGAAAATCAAAAGCTCGAAGAGCTTATCAAAGACAAATTCAGCTTTCTTGACAGAATTCGCAAGTCGATTTCGGGCGGACACATTTATGCAACACTGTCCATCGGCATCGGCAAGGATTCGGACAATCTTCTTGCATCTGACTTAATGGCTCGCCAGGCCTTAGACATGGCGCTGGGACGCGGCGGAGATCAGGTTGCGATAAAGAGCGCTCACGGATATGAGTTTTTCGGCGGTCTTTCAAAGGGCGTTGAAAAGAGAGCAAAGGTCCGCTCAAGAATGATAGCATCGGCTCTCTGCGAGCTTATCGGCGAGTGCGACAATGTCGTTATTATGGGGCACAAAATGGCAGACTTTGACTGCTTAGGTGCCGCGGTTGGTCTTTACAAGGCGGTTTCTTCCCTTTCAAAGCCTGTCCATATATGCGTAAACCGCGAAGTAAACCTCTCAAAAGAGCTGATTGTCCAGCTTGAAAAGGGCGGCTACAGCGGTGTTCTTATTTCGCCAGAGCAGTCTAAGGACGCTGTGGGCGCAAACACACTTCTTATCGTTGTTGACACGCATAATCCCGAAATTACCGAATGTCCCGAACTGCTTACAAAGGCAGGACAGGTCGTTGTCATAGACCACCACAGAAAAATGGTCAACCACATTGACAGAGCGGTTATCTTCTACCACGAGCCAAATGCATCTTCGACCTGTGAAATGGTTACCGAGCTGGTTCAATATTTTAACGACGGTACTTCCATTACCCGACTTGAAGCCGAGGCACTTCTATCCGGAATTATGCTTGACACAAAAAACTTTATAATAAAATCGGGTGTGCGCACCTTTGAGGCGGCGGCATATCTTCGCCGCTCGGGAGCCGACCTCGTTCGTGTTAACGGCTGGTTTGCAAGCTCTATCGAAACATATCACCAGAAGGCAAAGCTCATATCGAGTTCCGAGATAATAAACGGCTGCGCAATTTCTTATCAGGACGAGTTTACTCCTGAGCTTCTTTTAGCCGTTCCCCAAACGGCTGACGAGCTGCTACACATAAAGGAAGTTTCGGCTTCGTTTGTTATGTATCGGCGTGACGGAGTTGTCAGCGTTTCGGCCCGCTCCTTTGGCGATGTCAATGTTCAGCTTATTATGGAAAAAATGGGCGGCGGCGGACATCTTACCATGGCGGGTGCACAGATTGCCGCCGATAGTTGCCTTGAAGTTAAAGAAAAACTTATCGGTGCCATAGACGAATACCTTGAAGAAAATAAATAAGGAGACATAAAAATGAAGGTTATTTTAAAAGCAGATGTTAAAGGAAACGGAAAAAAAGGCGAGATCATAAATGTTTCTGACGGATATGCAAGAAACTTCCTTTTCCCCAAAGGACTTGCCGTTGAAGCTAACGCTCAGGCAATGAACGAATACAACAACGCGGCCTCAAGTAAAGCTCATCACGAAAAGGTGCTTAAAGAAGCCGCAGAGGCCGCCAAAAAGGTTCTTGACGCCTCATCCGTTACCATTAAAGCAAAAGCAGGTCAGGGCGGAAGACTTTTCGGCTCGGTTACCTCAAAGGAGATAGCCGCTGAGATCAAAAATAGCTTGAAGCTCGACGTTGACAAAAAGAAGATAGTTCTCGACAGCGACATAAAGGCTTTCGGAACATACACTGTCCCAGTAAAGCTCTACTCGGGCGTTAGTGCAAATCTTAAGGTTGTAGTTACAGAATAAAGGCTGGTTTTAGTATGGAAAAGCAGAGTTACTTATCCGCTTTAGAAAGGCAGTTTCAGAAAAGTGAATATATCTCGATAGCCAAAAACAGCTACCGAATGTTTACTGCACCCTCCCGTAAGGTTGGTGACGCGCGCCTTTTCTGCTTTGTTTTAAAGAGCGAAAAACAGAGTGACGAGCTACTTAAAAAGCTTGCCGCATACGCGCAGAGCGTCGCTTTTTACGACGGAGTCAAAAAGGAGAAGGTTTATGTTGTTGCGCTCTTTGAGGACTCTGGCTTAAAATTAAAACCTGTAAGGGCTGACGGAGCGCTTGTTCTTCCCTGCGCCTACGACAATGACGCGGGCAAACTCCTTCTGGGCGAAAACTTTCCTCTGCTAAGGCGAGAGGAATTTAAAAAGCTTTACAATTTCACCAAAAACATTCTTAGAATATAAAACGGAGGAACAAAAAATGGATGCTTACACCGAAGGTTTTGAAAAGCTGCCCTTTGATCTAGAGGCAGAGCAATCGGTTTTAGGAGCGCTTTTAGTCGATTCTTCCTGTATGCCGACTGTTCTTGAATACCTAAATGCTGACGCATTTTACAAGGAGCAGCACCGCGAACTTTTCTCGCTGATGCTCTCAATGTTCTCGGCGGGCGAAACTATGGACTTTATCACGGTCTTGGGCAGAGTGCGAACAGAAAAGATTTTCGAAAGCGACGAGCAGGCTAAGCTTTATCTTACCCAACTTGTTCAGATAGTTCCCACCACCAAAAACGTTGACGAATATGCAAAAATCGTGCGCGAGCGCTACTACATCCGCAGACTCATAACCGTTTCGGGAAATATCCGCCGCGAAGCTACCGAGGGGCTTGAGGCAAAGGAGCTTCTTGACCACGCTGAGCAGCAGATATTTGAGATCCGTCAGGGCAAGGATTCGAGCGGGCTCGTTCACATTGCTGACGTTATCATTAATACATACGACGACCTACAGCGCCTCTCGCGCGAAAGTCACGACGGACTTTTGGGACTTGCATCAGGCTTTTCTGACCTTGACAGGACAACAAACGGCTTAAACAAGTCCGACCTTATTATTCTTGCCGCCCGTCCCGGTGTCGGTAAGACAAGCCTTGCGCTTAACATCGCCTCGCACGTTGGCGAGCGCTCGGGAAAGAGCGTTGCTGTTTTCAGCCTTGAAATGTCAAAGGAGCAGCTCGTTATGCGTATGCTCTCCTCTGCCGCGAAAATTCCCAACACACAGCTCAGAGTAGGTCAGCTTGACGACAATCAGTGGACCGACCTTGCAGAAGCCTCGGGAGTTCTTTCCTCGTCATCAATTTACGTTGACGACACCTCCAGCATCAATATTGCCGATATGCGCGCAAAGCTCAGACGTGTTGACAATCTCGGTCTTGTTATTGTTGACTATCTGCAGCTTATGACATCGGCAAAGAGATTTGAAAACCGTACCACCGAGGTTTCAGCCATCACAAGAGATCTGAAAATTCTCGCAAAAGACTTAAACGTTCCTGTTATTGTTCTTTCTCAGCTAAGCCGTGCTTCCGAGAAAAACCCCAAGCCGATGCTTTCCGACCTGCGTGAATCGGGCTCTATCGAACAGGATGCCGACATTGTT
>CAZDSQ010000079.1:0-5962 GCA_964508295.1 uncultured Oscillospiraceae bacterium
GCAGTCTACGATATCAACGCCTGCCCAAGCGGCCATAAGGTTGGTCATATCGCCGGTACCTGTGGTGTTGTGGGTGTGCAGGTGGATAGGAATGTCGATCTTCTCTTTGAGCTTTTTAACAAGGTTATAAGCATCGACAGGGAGAAGGAGGTTAGCCATATCCTTGATACAAATTGTGTCAGCGCCCATCTCTTTAAGGGTCTGAGCGAGAGAAACGAAGTATTCCTCATTATGAACGGGGCTGGTTGTATAGCTCATTGCGGCTTCACAGTGTCCGCCGTACTTCTTGATGCTTTTTACGGCCTGCTCAATGTTTCTAACGTCGTTAAGCGCGTCAAAAACACGGATGACCTCGATGCCGTTTTCAATAGACTTTCCAACGAAAGCATCAACAACATCGTCAGCATAGTGCTTATATCCCAAGAGGTTCTGGCCTCTTAAAAGCATCTGAAGTTTAGTCTTGGGCATAGCCTTTTTAAGTGCGCGAAGGCGCTCCCAGGGATCTTCATTAAGAAAGCGCATACAAGCATCAAAGGTTGCGCCGCCCCAACACTCGAGCGACCAGTAACCCATCTCGTCAAGCATTTCGCAAGCGGGAAGCATATCCTCGAGCTTCATTCTTGTTGCGGCCTGCGACTGATGCGCGTCACGCAAAATTGTATCGGTAATATAAAGTTTTTGTGCCATTATTTAAGCTCCTTTATCTAAACAGTGCAATCAAAACACCAGCGGCGATTGCCGAGCCGATAACACCTGCAACATTAGGTCCCATAGCGTGCATTAAAAGGAAGTTGCCGGGGTTCTCCTTCTGGCCCTCGGTCTGCGAAACGCGGGCCGCCATAGGAACAGCCGAAACGCCTGCAGAACCGATAAGGGGATTTATCTTGTTCTTCGAGAACAGATTCATAAACTTTGCAAGAAGCACACCGCCTGCAGTTCCGCATCCAAATGCAACAATACCAACAATCATAATCTCTATGGTCTGAAGATTTAAGAAAGAGGAAGCGGTTGCGGTTGCACCAACTGAAATTCCAAGGAATATTGTTACGATATTCATAAGCTCGTTCTGAGCAGTCTTGCAAAGGCGCTCTGCAACGCCCGACTCTTTCCAGAGGTTGCCGAGCATAAGGCAACCGACAAGCGGGGTTGCCGAGGGAACGAGGAGCGCAACGAAAATAGTTACAGCTATCGGGAAGATGATCTTCTCGGTTTTGGAAACCTCGCGAAGCGGTTTCATAATTATTCCGCGCTCTTTCTTGGTTGTCAACGCTCTCATAATGGGAGGCTGGATAACCGGAACGAGAGCCATATAGGAATAAGCCGCGACGGCAATAGGTCCTAAAAGGTCAGGGTATAAAAGCGAGGTGGTATAAATTGCGGTAGGACCGTCGGCTCCGCCGATGATGCCGATAGAAGCGGCTGCGGGCATTTCGAAACCAAGCAGGGTTGCGCAAACAACAAAGGTTGCGAAAATTCCAAGCTGAGCGGCTGCGCCAAGAAGTAGGCTCTTGGGGTTTGCAATAAGGGGTCCGAAATCGGTCATAGCGCCTATTCCAAGGAATATAAGGCAAGGGTAAATACAGGTCTTGACACCAATATAGAGGTAGTCAAGCAGACCGCCGCTTTTCATAATCTCGCCGTACCCTATCTCGCCTCTCATAAAGCTCATCCACAAGTCAGAATGATACATCTCAGCACCGGGAAGGTTTGTAAGAAGCATACCGAATGCGATACCTATAAGAAGCAGGGGCTCAAATTTTTTCTTAATAGCAAGCCAGAGAAGAAGCAAGGAAACAAGAATCATAACGATGTTTCCCCAGTTCTCTCCAATTTCAGCAAACAGCATATAAAAACCTGTCTGCTGAACAAATCTTAAAATAGCGTCCATAATTATCTCTCCTTAAGAGGTAAAATTATTCGATGGTGCAAAGAACGTCGCCCGACTGAGCGGAAGCGCCCTTGGTTACACCAACAGAGGTAATTTTACCGGCTTTGGGAGCCATAATTTCATTTTCCATCTTCATAGCCTCGAGAACAAAGAGAACCTGTCCCTCAGCTACGGTGTCACCAACATTTACATTAACTGCTAAAATTGTTCCGGGCATGGGGCAGGAAACAGTTTCACCTGCACCGGTAGCTTCTGCGGGTGCTGCTGCAGGTGCAGGAGCTGCTGCGGGTGCAGGAGCTGCTGCGGGAGCGGGGGCTGCTGCAGGTGCAGCGGGAGCTGCGGGAACCTCACCAAGAAGCTCTACTTCGATCTCATACATTTCGCCATTAACATTTACTCTATACTTTTTCATTTTTATCACCGTTTTCCTTAGATTTTTTTAAATGACTTTACTCTGATTGCAGAAACATCGGTTCCGAGTTCTTCTGCGATTACCGCTGAAACAGCGGCAACAATTTTACTGCGGTTTGCAATAGGAGCTGCGGGAGCGGGAGCTACTGATGCAGCGGGTGCTACAGGAGCATGAGCTGCGGCGGGAGCATCATTTTTACCGTCACCCAAAGCTTTTCTGCAAAGAAAGCTTACAAGCGAGCAGAGGATAACGATGCATACAAGCCCGAGAAAAACTACGCCCATTCCAAGCACGCATACAAACCATACTGAATACTCTGGCATTTACATCACCTTACCATTTCTATTTATTTATGAAGTAGCTCATCATTTCAGAGCCTTGTTCAACAAAGATACCCGTTTGCTTTGCGCTATCCTCATTTACCGAACTAACCGAGCTGTTAACAGGGCAGTTTTTATGGTAAATCACAAAAGGAACGGGGTCGGACACATGAGTTTTAAGTGTTAGCGGTGTTGCATGGTCGGGCAGGATCATAATTTTATAATCCTCTCCACACTCGTCAAGGTACTTTTTAACTCTATCAAGCACCCTTTCGTCGATATATTCTATAGCGCGGATCTTATTCTGCGCCTCAAATCTGTGACCGCACTCATCGGGAGCCTCAACGTGAAGGTAGACTAACTCTGCGCCGTTTTCAAATGCCGAAACAGCCGCCTCGGCCTTGCCTTCAAAATTGGTGTCGATATATCCGGTTGCACCTTCTACCTCGCAGACCTGCATTTCGGTGAGCTTACCGATACCTTTAATAAGGTCGACCGCCGAAATTACGCAGCCCTTAAGACCGAACTTACATTCGAACGAGGGCATTTCGCTTTTATTTCCGCTACCCCACAGCCAGATGCTGTTTGCAGGGCGCAGACCCTTCTCTACCCTCTTGAGATTTACGGGGTGGTTCTTTAAAAGCTCATAGCTCTTTTTCATAAGCTCAAGAAAACGCTCATTTGCGGGTAGATAATCGGTTATCTTTCTGCCGCTTATATCGTGCGGCGGAGTTGCCTCAAAGTTTCCGCCGAGCCCGTTCTTTAAAACAAGGCAGTGGCGGTAGCTAACGCCGACGTAAAAGTGCAGATCCTCTTCAGAGAGCTTTTCTTCGAGGAACTCTACAAGCTCCTTAGCCTCCTCTGACGAAATGTCATCAGCACAATAGTCGACCATTGTTTTATCGGCATAATTTTTTTCATCACTAAGGGTTACAAGATTGCATCTTGTAGCAATATCAGAGCTATCCATCTTCACTCCGATGCTGGCGGCCTCTAATGGCGAGCGGCCTGTGTAATAAAGGCGGGGGTCATAGCCCATGACCGAGAGGTTTGCAACGTCGCTACCCGGTTTAAAACCGTCAGCAACCGTTTTGATAAGGCCAACCTCGCCGTTTGCCGCACAAAAGTCAATACTAGGCTTTTTGGCAAGCTTCATAGGGGTTTGTCCGCCCAGTTCATCACACGGATAATCAGCCATTCCGTCACAAAGAAGAACCAAATACTTCATCTGACATCATCCGTTTCGGGTTATAAAATATACTGTTTTTGAAAAAACAATATTCAAGATTAATTATATCTCAAACGGACCTTAAAAGTCAATATATCTTGTTTATTTTTTAACATATTTTGCCGTTTTTGTTTATAATTATACATACGCCGTTTATTTTCCTTGATTTTTGGCTTTTTTGTGGTACAATAAACTCATAACAAAAAGGAGTGGATTTTATGCAGGCTGTTATAAGTGTAGTGGGTCGCGACAAGGTTGGAATTCTTAAGGACGTTTCGACCAAATGTGCCGACCACAATGTTAATATTATCGACGTATCTCAGACTGTTTTGCGTGATATGTTTACAATGATTATGCTCGTTGACATTTCAAATATCGACATTAAATTCGGCAATTTTTCTGCCGAAATGGAAAGCTACGGCAACGAGATAGGAATGCAGATTCGAGCAATGCACGAGGATATTTTCAATTCGATGCACCGAATTTAAGTAGGAGAAAAATATGTTTAATACAAAAGACATTCTTGAAACGATACATATGATCTCGGATGAGCATCTTGACATCCGAACAGTTACAATGGGCATTTCCCTTTTGGACTGCGCCGACAGCGATATTGACAAAACCTGCGAAAAGGTTTACAAGAAAATTACCACAAAGGCTAAAAATCTTGTTTCGGTTTGCAACGAGATCGAACGCGAGTACGGAATTCCCATCATAAACAAGAGAATTTCGGTTACCCCGATTGCGATGGTCGTAGCCTCTTCGGGTGGTGACCCCGTAAAAATAGCAAAGACCTTACAGCGCTGCGCTGACGAGGTTGGGGTAAACTTTATCGGCGGCTACTCTTCCCTTGTTCAGAAAGGCTTTTCGGCAGGCGACAGAGAGCTTATCGAGAGTATTCCCGAGGCTCTCTCAGTTACAAACAACATCTGCGCATCGGTCAACATCGGCTCAAGCAAGGCAGGAATAAACCTTGACGCTGTAGCACTTATGGGTAAAATTATAAGACAGTCTGCCGAGCTCACCGCTGACAGAAACTGCATCGGCCCTGCAAAGCTTGTAGTTCTCTGCAACGCTCCCGAGGACAATCCATTTATGGCAGGCGCGTTTCACGGAGTCGGCGAGCCCGACTGCGTTATAAACGTTGGTTTTTCTGGCCCAGGAGTTGTTAAGACCGCTCTTGAAAAGGGTCGCGACCTTGACATAACCGCCGTTGCCGAGCTTATAAAGAAGACTGCATTCAAGATCACAAGAATTGGTCAGTTGGTGGCTCAGGAGGCTTCCCACCGCCTTGGCGTTCCCTTTGGAATAGTTGATCTCTCGCTTGCCCCCGCCCCCGCTATCGGCGACTCGGTTGCCCACATTTTAGAGGAAATCGGTCTTTCGCAGTGCGGAAGCGCTGGAACGACTGCGGCTCTTGCCTTACTTAACGACGCTGTTAAGAAGGGCGGGGTTATGGCATCATCAAGAGTTGGCGGTCTTTCGGGAGCGTTTATCCCCGTGACCGAGGACGCAGGTATGATAGACGCCGCAACAAACGGCACCCTAAGTATTGAAAAGCTCGAGGCTATGACTGCAGTTTGCTCGGTCGGTCTTGATATGATAGTTATCCCCGGCGATACACCCGCAGATGTTATCTCGGCTATAATTGCCGACGAAGCGGCTATCGGAATGGCAAACTTTAAAACCACCGCCGCCCGCCTTATTCCCGCAATCGGCAAAAAGGTTGGAGATACCCTTTCCTTCGGCGGACTACTCGGAGAAGGACCTGTTATGCCGGTAAGCACCGCTTCGCCGCTGAAATTCATCTCACGCGGAGGACACATTCCTGCTCCCCTGCAGAGTCTTAAAAACTAATTCCAACGCTATATGCTTATACAACCATTATTTTTCAGATAAAATGCCACTTTAATTAAGAAAATCCCCTCGCCACGCATTGCGTGGCCCTCTCCCCTTTAGGCAAGGGGCGCTAATAAAAAAATCCGCAGAGCACAAGGTGTGATGTTCTTATCGGAAAAATTGAAAATCCTTCAACTTCGGTTAAGAAGAACCAGCATCACATTTGTATGGACAAATGTAGAATGGGCTAAGCCCAAACCCATATTTACAAACAG
>CAZDSQ010000080.1:0-5880 GCA_964508295.1 uncultured Oscillospiraceae bacterium
GGGGACCAACGCAAAGCGTTGGTGGAGGGATTTCAAAGCAGGCTATGAAAATTCCCCACCAAATGTATGGTGGGGATATTTTTTGTTTATTACGGGCGATTCGTGAATCGCCCCTACAAATTTACTTTGTAGGTATAGTCTTATTTTGCGTAGGCAATGGTACGGTTTTCACGGATAACGTGAACCTTGATCTGACCGGGATATTCCATTTCCTTTTCGATGCGGTCAACAATATCCTTAGCGATAAGCACCATCTGGTCATCAGACACAGTTTCGGGCTTGACCATAATGCGAATCTCACGGCCTGCGGAAATTGCAAAGGATTTATCAACACCGCCAAAGCTATTGGCTATCTCCTCAAGCTTTTCAAGGCGCTTGATGTAATTTTCAAGGTTTTCGCGGCGGGCACCGGGACGGGCAGCCGAAATAGCGTCTGCCGCTTGAATTAAGCAGGCAACGATTGTTTTACTTTCAACATCGCCGTGGTGAGCCTCGATAGCGTGAATAACGTCAAAGCCTTCCTTATACTTCTTGGCAATATCAACACCGATTGCAACGTGCGAGCCCTCGATCTCGCGGCTGAGTGCCTTGCCGATATCGTGAAGCAGACCTGCTCTTTTTGCAATAGTGGGGTCAATACCGATCTCGGAAGCCATAACACCTGCAAGGTGGGCAACCTCGATAGAATGGTCAAGAACGTTCTGACCGTAGCTTGTACGGTATCTTAAGCGGCCGAGAAGCTTAACGAGCTCGGGGTTAATTCCGTGAACGCCGGTTTCCATAACGGCGC
Source organism: uncultured Oscillospiraceae bacterium (assembly GCA_964508295.1). Taxonomy (GTDB): domain Bacteria; phylum Bacillota; class Clostridia; order Oscillospirales; family Ruminococcaceae; genus SIG578. The sequence goes on from CAZDSQ010000080.1 coordinate 791, forward strand.
GCTCGCCCTCCTGGCGAATCTTATTCTCGACCTCACGCTTTGCCTTTTCGACCATTTCCTCAATTCTTGCGGGGTGAATTCGACCGTCAGCAATAAGCTTTTCAAGCGAAATTCTTGCAACCTCTCGGCGAATGGGGTCAAAGGACGAAAGTGTGATAGCCTCGGGGGTATCGTCAATGATAAGGTCAACACCGGTAAGGGTCTCGAGGGTTCTGATGTTTCTACCCTCTCTACCGATAATTCTACCCTTCATTTCATCTCCGGGCAGGGGAACGACGGATACTGTTGCCTCGGAAACGTGGTCTGCAGCGCATCTTGTAATGGCGCTGGAGATAAGTTCTCTTGCAATCTGGTCCGACTCGTCCTTGATCTGCTGCTCATACTGAGAAATGCGGACAGCCTTATCGTGAGTCAGCGAATCATCAAGGGTTTTTAAGAGCATTTCCTTAGCCTGCTCGGTTGAAAGGCCCGAAATGCGCTCAAGCATTTCAAGCTGACTTCTTTTAATGGTTTCTGTTTCGGCGAGCTTTTCCTCAGCCTCTTTGATTTTTCCCTGTAAAAACTCCTCTTTCTTTTCAAGATTTTCGGTTTTCCTATCGAGATTCTCCTCTTTTTGCTGGAGTCTTCTCTCCTGATGGGTTACCTCATTTCTTCTCTCTTTGAGTTCTCTTTCCTGTTCACTGCGAAGTTTATGCAGTTCATCTTTAGCTTCAATAAGTGCTTCTTTTTTAGCTCTCTGTGCTTCTGTTGCAGCTTCTTTTTTAATTTTTTCTGCTTCCTGCTCGGCTGAGCCGATCTTACTCTCAGCAGTTTTCTTTCTATAAGCAACACCGACAAAGAATGCGGCGATAACCAAAACAAGCGCTGCGGCAGCGACACAGATCATAATAATCTGTTCTTGTGTCATAAGATTTTTGAAAACCTCCCTTTCTGCTTATTTTCCTATCTGTAAGTTGAAAAATCAAAAAAACCACAAAATACAGTATGTATATATTGTATAACATTTCATCTATTGTGTCAAGGAAACTTTGCCGTTTTTACAAATTTTTTGTGACTGTTTTTCACTTAAACTTCCTCAATTTAATATACTGTAATGAAGTGGAATTTATATTTATTTTCCGCTTTAAAGTTAGTTTAAGGGAGCAGTTCATATGGAAAAAATTCTGGAAGCTTTAAATATCAAGGTTTGCTACCAGGCAGTAAACGGAGAGGTTGAAGCCGTACACGATATAAGCTTTTCTGTTTCAGAGGGCGAGTTTATAAGCATTGTTGGTCCTTCAGGATGCGGAAAATCGACCCTACTTTCTGCCGTTGCAGGAATAACACCGCTCTCTTCAGGTAAAATTCTGCTCTCGGGAAGAGAAGTTTCTGAGGTTTCTGACGATATAGCATATATGCTCCAGAAAGACAATCTTTTAGACTGGCGTTCTATCCGCAAAAACGTTTTACTCGGGCTTGAGGTGCGCCATGCGCTGACTCATGAGAACCTTGAATACGCCGACAATCTCTTAAAAGCCTACGGTTTATGGGAATTTCGGGACAAATACCCCTCTCAGCTCTCTGGCGGAATGAGGCAGCGTGCCGCACTTATCCGCACACTTGCAGTTCGCCCAAAGGTACTGCTTTTAGACGAGGCGTTCTCGGCGCTCGACTACCAAACAAGGCTTGCAGTTACAGACGACGTTTACAAAATACTCAAAAAAGAAAAACAGACGGCGCTTATTGTTACACACGATATTCCCGAAAGCATCAGTATGAGCGACAGGGTCATCGTGCTTTCAAAGCGTCCCGCTGTCATAAGAAATATATACACAACAGAGTTTGATATTCCGAATCGCAGCCCGCTCCTTTGCCGCGACCACGCTGCCTTTGGGGAATATTTCAATCAAATCTGGAAAGAGCTTGATGTTCATGTATCATAACGAAATTTCAAAAGAAAGAAAAATTTATCTCAAAAAAGAACGCAGAAACAAAACCGCTGTTACTCTTTGCAGGGTATTTTTTATAGTCGCGTTTATCGCGGTTTGGGAGATTGGCGGGCACCTCGGCTTTATCGACACCTTTGTTTTAAGCCAGCCCTCCCGAATACTCGGTGTGTTTGCCGATTTTAAGGAAAACCAACTCCTGCTTCACATAGGGACAACGCTTTTTGAAACGGTGGTAGGCTTTCTTCTCGGCGTTATTATTGGCTGTTTTTTGGCAATTTTACTCTGGTGGTCGCCTTTTTTATCAAAGGTCAGCGAGCCGTATCTCGTTATCCTTAACAGCCTGCCAAAAATTGCGCTCGGGCCCGTTATCATAATCTGGGCGGGCGCAGGAACCCGTGCCATCATATTTATGGCGCTTGCTATTTCTATGATCGTTACCGTTCTTGAGATGCTAAACGGCTTTTTAGGCACCGACAAAGAGCTTATCAGAATGCTTCAGACCTTCAAAGCAAACAGACTTCAGGTTTTTACAAAGATAGTTCTTCCCTACAACATTGAAACGCTGTTTAACTCGCTTAAGATAAACATCGGACTTTCGCTTGTCGGCGTTATAGCGGGCGAGTTTCTTGTTTCAAAAGCGGGACTTGGCTACCTCATAGTTTACGGCGGGCAGGTTTTCAAAATGGATCTTGTTATGGCGAGCGTTTTAATTCTGGCCGCTGCCGCCGCAATTCTTTACGAGGTTATAGTTATAACCCAGAAGCTTGCCCTAAAATATATAAATCACAGATAACTGTAACAAAAAAGCTCCTTTTTGCATTTGATATAAGGAAATCACTAAAAAAGGAGACTTTTTATGCTTAAAAAAGTTTTAAAGGCTACTGCGCTCATGCTCGCAGTATGCCTGCCTATCATCTGTTTTTGTTCCTGCAAAAATGACGAGGAGGGGCTTAAGAAGATTACCTTAAGCGAGGTTACCCACTCGGTTTTCTACTCCCCTCAGTACGCCGCCATTGAGCTTGGCTTCTTTGAAGAGGAAGGCCTTGAGATCGAGCTTTCGACAGGTCAGGGCGCCGATGCCGTTGCCGCCGCCGTGCTCTCGGGTCAGGTCGACGTCGGCTTTGCAGGTCCCGAAGCGGCAATCTACGTTTACAACGAGGGCAGAGATAATTATCTCAAGGTTTTTGCCCAGATGACCCAGCGTGATGGCTCGTTTTTAATTTCACGGGAGAAAAACGACGATTTTAAGTGGACCGACCTTGCGGGCGCTCACATTCTGCCGGGGCGTAAGGGCGGCGTTCCCTACATGACCTTTGAATACGTTTTAAAGCAGAACGGCATTGACACCCAAAACGGCGTTTATCTTGACAACAGCGTTCAGTTTGCCATGATGACAAGCGCATTTGTTGCAGGCACAGGCGACTACGTTACCGCCTTTGAACCGACGGGATCCATGCTTGAAAGCGAGGGCAAGGGCTACGTTGTGGCGGCAGTCGGCGATGAGGCGGGCGAAATTCCCTACACCGCCTACTTTACAAGCAAAAAGTTTATCGAGGAAAACCCCGACACAGTTCAGGCGTTTGCCAACGCAGTTGCCAAGGGCGAAAAGTGGTGCGCCGAGCACACTGCGGCCGAAATTGCTGAGGTTGTTGCGCCCGCCTTCCCCGACACCGAGCTTGACTTACTCACCTCGTCTATTCAGCGCTACATCGACATTGACGCCTGGTGCGACACCCCCGTTATGAAGGAGGAGGCATTTAACAGACTTCAGGACGTTATGACCTCTGCGGGCGAGCTTGAAAAGCGTGCAGACTTTAATGAGGTTGTTGACAATTCCTTTGCAAAAAAGGCCTCTTAAAGCGGTCTCATATTAAGGGTTTCTTAAAGCGTTCTCATATTAAAAAGGCTTCTTAAATTAAAACCCCGCTCGGCATTCTGCCGAGCAGGGTTGCTTGCACGTTTTCTGATAAAATTGTAGGGGAGGGCCTTAAGTGCCCTCCCGCCATAATACATATAGGTTAAAACGGGCGGGCATGGAAACCCGCCCCTACATTCTATCGTATGTATGTTTTAATTTTGTAGGGTGCGGATTCATCCGCACCGCATTTAACATAAAACGGAATGGATAAATCCATTCCCTACATTCTGTCGAGCGTTTGTTTTAAATTTGCAGGGACCGTTCTCGCTGCGGCTCGGTCCCCGTACGGCTCTGACAATCCACAGGACTGTCATTCACTCCCGTTCAGCGCTTCGCTACGTCCTCGACGGTCCGCAACAACGGTGCGATGAACTCTATGCATATAACAACACAAAAACACTCAACACCAAAAACACACTTCCAAAAATTATAAGAACAACGTTACTGATCGGATAGGTTCTTTTATCGGTGCAATACTTTGGCAGATTGGGATTTATGTATATCTCGTAATCTTCATTTTCAACAAATAGTTTTTTACACTTTCTTTTATAGTACGAGGTAAAAGACCACATTTCTATTTTTTCGTCATTAAACGTGTATACAAATTTCGGAGCATATCTCCTCAGTCCTCTACCGCCACTCAAACTTTCATATCCGATACACTTAGCCATTATCGGCTGGGTGCAGTTCTTATATTTTATTAAACTAAGAAGCGGAAAACAAACAAAAATCAGACCAAGCGAGCAAAATACCGCCGCATAGCTAAGCTTTTCGGTTCCAAACAGCAGGCTCGGCACAATCATAGCGGGGATCAAATACCATACCAATGCTCCGATAGCAAGCGGCAATTTGCCGTGTTTAGGCTCCATTATAGCGGCAACCGTAAACCCTATTCCTAATATAGCTCCCATCACCGAAAATGCTATAAGTAATTCGTGTCCTTCCATTGTTTTGCTCCTTATCCGTATTTTTTATCATTATAGCTTAATCGCCATAAAAAATCAATTATATAAACAAAAATGATACATCGGTGCGTCGAAAATCGCCGCACCCTACATTTTATTGGGTATTGTGTAGGGGAGGGCCTCTGTGCCCTCCCGCTATATAACATATAGGCTTAATCGGGCGGGCGCAGAGACCCGCCCCTACAATTATAGCTGTATTTGTGGGTTTGACTTTTGGGCGGGGATATTGTCGACGGCCTCATTGAAAAGGGATTATTGAAATCGCCTGCGGATATTTAC
>CAZDSQ010000081.1:0-5565 GCA_964508295.1 uncultured Oscillospiraceae bacterium
CCGGCATCATGGCTCAGCTCATGGCTAAGGAGGGTGCTTATGCACTTATCCGTCTGCCTTCCGGAGAGCTCAGAAACGTTCCTGTTGAGGGAATGGCAACTGTTGGACAGGTTGGTAACATTGAGCACGAAAACGTAAGCATCGGTAAAGCCGGTAGAAAACGCCACATGGGTTGGAGACCCACCGTTAGAGGTTCTGTTATGAACCCCTGCGATCACCCCCACGGTGGTGGTGAGGGTAAATCCCCCATTGGTAGACCCGGCCCTGTAACTCCTTGGGGCAAGCCCGCTCTTGGATACAAGACCAGAGCTAAGCACAAGAGTTCCGATAAGCTCATCGTTAAGCGCCGCAACGGCAAGTAATGCTGAAAGGAGGCAATTAAATTGGGTAGGAGTATAAAGAAGGGCCCTTATGTACAAGAGGCACTTTATAAAAGAATCGTTGCTATGAACGAGGCAGGCGAGAAGCGCGTTCTCAAAACTTGGGACAGAGCTTCCACCATCTTCCCCGAATTCGTAGGACACACAATCGCTGTCCATGACGGACGTAAGCATGTTCCCGTATATGTCACGGAGGATATGGTAGGCCATAAACTTGGCGAGTTTGCTCCCACAAGAACCTTTAAGGGCCACGCTGGAAGCAAAACTTCAAACAACGGTAAGTAAGAGAGGCCGAAAGGAGGAAACACAAAATGGAAGCAAGAGCATACCTTAGATACGCTCGTATTTCGCCGAGAAAGGTGCAGATCGTTCTCGATCTTATCAGAAATCAGCCCGCTGACAAGGCAATGGCTATTCTGAAACACACCCCCAAGGCAGCATCTGAACTGCTTGTTAAACTTCTCAAATCGGCCATGGCTAATGCTGAAAATAATCACAATATGGACAAAACAAAGCTCTACGTTGCAGAGTGCTTTGCTTGCCCCGGTCCGATTATGAAGCGCATTAGACCTCGTGCTCAGGGAAGAGCATTCAGAGTATTAAAAAGATCATCACACATCACACTCGTTCTGAAGGAAAAGGAATAGGAGGCAAACTATGGGACAGAAAGTTAATCCCCACGGACTCAGAGTCGGCGTCATCAAAGACTGGGATTCCCGTTGGTATGCGCCTGACGCATCCTTCGGCGATACTCTCGTTGAGGACTACAAACTGAGAAAGTATCTCAAAAAGAGATGTTACGATGCCGGTGTTCCCCGCATCGAGATAGAGAGAGTTGATTCTCTCGTAAGAGTTAACATTTCCTGCGCAAAGCCCGGTATCATCATCGGTAAGGGCGGAGCTGAAATCGAGAAGCTTCGTGCTGATCTCGCTAAGATGCTCGGCAAGAATGTTGACATTAAGGTTACTGAGGTTAAGAATATGGACCTCAACTCACAGCTCGTTGCTGAGAGCATCGCAGCACAGCTTGAGAAGAGAGCTTCTTTCCGCCGCGCTATGAAAATGGCAATCGGCAGAGCTATGAAGCTTGGCGCAAAGGGAATCAAGGTTAGCGTTTCGGGCCGTCTTGGCGGAGCTGAAATTGCTCGTACAGAGCAGTATCACGAGGGAACCATCCCCCTCCAGACCATCCGTGCTGACATTGACTACGGTTTTGCTGAGGCAGCTACCACCTACGGTCGCCTCGGTGTTAAGGTATGGATCTATACCGGAGAGGTTCTTGCAGCTGCAAAGAACACTCGAAAGGAAGGAGGTAGCAAGTAATGCTTCTGCCTAAGAGAGTTAAATACAGAAGAGTCCATAGAGGACGTATGAAGGGTACTGCTACCCGCGGAAATAAGGTAACATACGGCGATTTCGGTATTCAGGCTCTTGAGCCCGCTTGGATCACCTCCAATCAGATCGAAGCTGCCCGTATTGCTATGACCCGTTATATCAAGAGAGGCGGTCAGGTTTGGATCAAGATCTTCCCTGATAAGCCCATCACAGAGAAGCCTGCTGAAACCCGAATGGGTTCCGGTAAAGGTAGCCCTGAGTACTGGGTTGCAGTTGTTAAGCCCGGTAGAGTTATGTTTGAGATCGGCGGCGTTGCTGAAGACGTTGCAAGAGAAGCTCTTCGTCTTGCTATGCACAAGCTGCCCATCAAATGTAAGTTTGTAAAGAAGGAACAGGAGGTTGAGGAGTAATGAAAATCGCAGAACTTCGTGATAAGAACGAGCTCGAGTTAAATCAGCTTTTAAAAGATCTCAAAGATGAGCTCTTCAATCTGCGCTTCCAGCACGCTATCAATCAGCTGGATAATCCTATGAGAATCCACACTGTTAAAAAGGACATCGCAAGAGTTATGACTCTCATCAGAGAGAAGCAGCTCAGCGATGCTCAGTAAGCGGAAGGAGGATTTAAACCATGGCTGAAAGAACTTTAAGAAAGACAAGAGTCGGCAAGGTCGTAAGCGACAAGATGGATAAAACCGTTGTTGTAGCTATCGAGGACAATGTCAGACATCCTCTTTACAAAAAAATCATTAAGCGTACCGTTAAGTTCAAGGCACATGACGAGCAGAATGCTTGCGGTGTAGGCGACAAGGTACAGATCATGGAAACCAGACCTCTCTCTAAGGATAAGAGATGGAGAGTTGTCGAGATCATCGAAAAAGCAAAATAAGCTATTTTAAATTTAGGCCGTAAGGCAGCCTTTAAGGTGTAAGGCAAGCGAGGCGTCGCGAGCCCCAAGCTTTATAAGAGGGCCTTATAGGACAAAAAGGAGGAAGCATCATGATTCAGATGCAAACCTACCTCAAAGTAGCCGACAACACAGGTGCTAAGGAACTTATGTGCATCCGTGTGCTTGGCGGTTCACGCAGGAGGTACGCAAACATTGGCGATGTCATCGTGGCATCCGTCAAAAAGGCAGCTCCCGGTGGAGTTGTTAAGAAGGGCGACGTTGTTAGAGCGGTTATCGTACGTAGCGCTAAGGGCGTCCGCAGAGATGACGGCACATACATCAGATTTGATGAAAATGCTGCAGTTATCATCAGAGAAGATAAAAACCCCAGAGGTACCCGTATTTTTGGACCAGTAGCAAGAGAGCTCAGAGATCACGATTATCTTAAGATTCTCTCACTGGCTCCCGAAGTACTTTAATTCGGAGGTGTCGGCAAATGAATAAGATTCACGTTAAAACAGGCGATACCGTCTATATCACCTCGGGTGATGACAAGGGCAAGAAGGGCAAAGTCCTCGAAGTAAGCCCCAAGGAGAGCAAGGTTATCGTTGAAGGTCTCAATATGGTAACCAAGCACGTTAAACCTCGCAGAATGGGTGAGCAGGGCGGCATCGTTAAGGCTGAAGCCCCCATGTATGCAAGCAAGGTTATGCTTGTTTGCCCCAAGTGCGACAAACCTACCAGAGTTGCTCACGCAAAGGATAAGGACGGTAAGACCGTTCGTCTTTGTAAGCACTGCGGTAAGACATTTTAAGTAAGGAGGATTTAAGTGATGGCAAGATTACAGGAAGCATATCTTAAGGATATGGCACCCGAACTTATGAAAAAGTTCGCATACAAGAGCGTCATGCAGATCCCCAAGCTTGAAAAGGTCGTTGTAAGCGTAAGCAGCGGCGAGGCAAAGGATAACTCCAAAATGATGGACGCTATTGTCGGAGATCTCACAAAGATCACCGGTCAGAAGCCGGTTCTCTGCAGAGCAAGAAAATCGGTTGCAAACTTTAAGCTCAGAGAAGGCATGGTTATCGGCGCTAAGGTAACCTTAAGAGGCGAGAAGATGTACGAGTTCGTTGACAGACTTTTCTCTCTTGCACTTCCCCGAGTAAGAGACTTCAGAGGAATTAATCCTAATTCCTTCGACGGTCGTGGAAACTATTCGATGGGCGTAAAAGAGCAGCTCATATTCCCCGAGATCGAGTACGATAAGATCGACAAGATCAGAGGTATGGACATCTGCTTTATTACAACCGCTAAGACAGACGAAGAAGCACGTGAGCTCTTAACACTCATGGGCGCACCGTTTGCTAAGTAAGGAGGGATTTAAAGTGGCCAAAACATCTATGAAAATTAAACAGCAGAGGACACCTAAATTCTCCGTAAGAGCATACAATAGGTGCAAAATCTGCGGAAGACCCCACGGTTATCTCCGTAAATACGGAATCTGCAGAATCTGCTTCAGAGAACTTGCCTACAAGGGAGAAATCCCCGGAGTCAAGAAAGCCAGCTGGTAAGCACAAGCAAAGGAGGTTGACGCTATGCAAATCACAGATACAGTAGCTGATATGCTTACACGTATTCGTAATGCGAATACTGCAAAGCATGATACAGTTGAGATTCCTGCATCTAATATGAAAAAGTCGATAGCTCAGATATTGCTTGATGAAGGCTATATCAAAGATTTCGAGGTTATCGATGACGGTAAGCAGGGTATCATTAAAATTACTTTAAAATACGGTCCTAACAAGACTCAGATCATCACCGGTCTTCGCAAGGTGTCTAAACCCGGCCTGAGAATTTACTCCGGCTGCGAGGATATGCCCAAGGTTATGAAAGGCCTTGGAATCGCCATTGTTTCTACAAGCAAGGGCGTTATGACCGACAAACAGGCTCGTAAAGAGAACGTCGGCGGCGAAGTTCTGGCATTTGTATGGTAAGGGGGTAAAATTATGTCAAGAATTGGTAGAATGCCTGTTGCAATTCCTGCAGGCGTCGACGTAAAGCTCGACGGAATGACCCTTACCGTAAAAGGCCCCAAAGGCACTCTTACACAGGAATTACACAAGGATATGAACATTGAGGTTGGCGCTAGCGAGATCGTTATCACCCGCCCCAGTGAGCAGAAAGAACACAAAGCACTCCACGGACTTACCCGTTCACTCGTTGCTAATATGGTTGAAGGCGTTACAAACGGTTTCTCCAAGACCCTCGAGGTTAACGGCGTAGGTTACAGAGTTGCAAAGCAGGGTAAGGATCTCGTGATGAACTTAGGTTTCTCACATCAGGTTATTATGCCTGAGATCGACGGAATTTCCATCGAAGTTCCCAACCCCAACACAATCGTAATCAGCGGTCCTGACAAGCAGAAGGTTGGTCAGTTTGCTGCTGAAGTTCGTGAGAAGAGACTTCCTGAGCCTTATAAGGGCAAGGGTATCAAGTATGCCGATGAGGTTATCCGTCGTAAAGAGGGAAAAGCCGGTAAAGGCGCCAAGAAATAATTAAAGGAGTGTTAAGCTATGATTACAAAGCCTGATAGCAATAAAGCAAGGCTTAAAAGGCACGCTCGTGTCCGTTCTAAAGTAAGCGGTACACCCGATTGCCCCCGTCTTGATGTTTTTCGCTCCGCCAAGCACATCTATGTGCAGGTCATTGATGATGTGAACGGAGTAACTCTTGCTTCCGCATCCACAGTTGAAAAGGATTTCGGCGCATACGGCGGAAACAAAGAGGCTGCTAAGAAGGTTGGCGAAATGATCGCCAAGCGTGCTCTTGAAAAAGGCATAGAGAACGTTGTTTTTGACAGAGGCGGATATATCTATCACGGTCGTGTTAAAGAGCTGGCCGCAGGTGCCCGTGAGGGCGGCCTCAAATTCTAAGAGGAGGTTTTACTTGTGAGCTTAATTGA
>CAZDSQ010000082.1:0-5535 GCA_964508295.1 uncultured Oscillospiraceae bacterium
CCCGGGCCGTATAAAAGTGCGGTATCAAACGGCTGAGAAAATTCGTGAACGCCGTTTATATATATTCTAACAATAGTTTTAATCTCAGAATGCTTTTCAAAAGAAACGGCAATATTTGTTAATGTTTCGGTTACAGCAGCACTTACGCTGGAGTGTATTGTGCCATCGGTAACGGTCAAACCGCCTGCGCCGTTATAAATTCCAAACAACAGGTTACCATTTATATCATATTTAGATACAAAGTATGGATTGTCCTCGGTATATCCATTGTAAAGCCTTGTATCAAACGAAATGGTGAAATAATCGGGAAGCTCTACGCCATATATTGAGATATAGCTGTTTCCGTTAAATTGTGCAACCCTTTCCTGCTCATCTCCATCGGGATGGATAAAGGAAACTCCTGCAGACTCGGTTCCGTGCGAGTTGTTTCCACTAACGTCCATTACGCCGCTTTCGTTAAAGGTATAATACGCCAAAAGCTCAGCGCCAGTCTGAGAATAAAGGGTCTTACCCTCCGAATTACGAACATCCTGTGTTGCCGATATAATTTTATCAATCTTTACAATTTCGCCCTCGTCATTTACCTCTCCCTCAAGTTCAAGGGTGTGCATTGCGGGGGCTTTTTGATTATAGGGGTCCTTTTCATCAAGTGCAGAGGTGCCTTTTGTTGCATTCTCCGTTTCAGCAAGCTCATCTTTGTTTAGATCGGTAGAGCTTACAAGCTGCATTTCGTCATAGTCGTTTACGGTTTCCTCGTCACCTGCTTTTATACGGGTAAGGTTTCCAAGGCCGTCATACTCGTAATTTGTGACGGTATTATCAACAACGCTGACGTTATCAAAAAGGCAGGTGCCTATCTGATAATTGTATGCAAGTGTGAGTTCTATTGCGAGCAGAGTCTTGGTCTCATCTGATGAGAGCGAAAGCGAGGCAAACTGCCAATCGGTTACAAAATAGTTAAAGGCACTTTCCTGAATCTCGCTATAAGAGGTGTTTCCGTCTGCCTCCGCATAGACGAGCCTTGCTCTTATTCCGAAAAATCTATCTGGGGTATGGTCAGCGTTAGGCAGAGCATCTGCCTTTGCCCAGGCGCTTATTGTAAGGTCTCTGCTTTTAGGCTCTATATATCTATTAGTAAAGTTTATGGCCTGGGTAACGATTTTATTAGCGCTTGGATCTCCCGCTACGGCAATAGCATTATCACCGAAGCAGGTATTATTTGTGTTTAGAGTGCCATTTCCATTCCAGAAATAAGGATTTACCGCATTTGCGGAATCGGTATAGGTTATCTCAAAGCCCTGATTTTCGGCATAATTGTAGGCATTTGCGGCAGGACCTTCTTCAAGCTGAACGCAGTCGATATATACATACTTATTCGAAATCAAAGCAAAGCAGAACTTAACCTCTTGTGTAAGGTTACTAGGTGTTGTGAAGTGAACCTCCAAGCGTTCCCAACTATTATTATTGGTTGTGCTCTGAGGGAAACTTGAAATATATTCCGTTTCACCAACAAACACAGTTAATCTACCACCGAGCTCACTCGGATCCTCATTTCTAACATAAGCAGAGAATGTATACTCTGTATTGGGCTTGAGGCTTTGCGAGCGAGCAATAGGCACGTACCACCATGAACGAGCAGACTCACCTGCATCTGTTTTCTTTGCTTTCAGGGCTTTATTTCCCGCAAGAACGCTTTCGGTTTCTGTAGCCGTGTAAATCGATGTTGTTACATAGTCAGAAAGCACTCCTGTGCCTGTCACGGACTCATTGCAATCAAACTGTGCACCACAATAATTTATTGGATTTGAATTATCTGTGGGCAAGCCAATCTCAAAACTTCCGTTAACAAGCAGATTTTCGGTACTCTTGCCGACACTTACAGTGCTTTTAATCTTATTAAAGCCGTATTTTTGGTCGCCGTTGGTCGCAGTGTTTCCGTCAAATATTAGACCACCGCTTGTATATTCTTGTTGTTCAGCACCATAAAACTCATTACCGACATAGGACTTACTATATGCAGAAACTGTTCTTAAATATGTATCGAACTGATAAACGGTCAGAATATCGTCGCTGTTTTCGCCGTCTTCCATTATGCCGTTGACGCCTGGGGTACGGAAAGAGGTGGACGAGCCGTTAAAGGTCATGACCATACTCTGACCCTCTGAGGCATCTGTCAAGTCCATGGTTTCGGGAACGTTGGCATACTCTTTGAGGGTTATTTTGTTATTCTCGTAAATGAGCTTGACCATATAGCCCGAGGAAACATCGAGAACGCCTGTCAGTTTTGTTCCCGAATAGCTGAGGATGGTCTTTTTACCGTCATCGCGGGTTATCTGGGTGAGGTTTCCTGCGGTGTCATAGGAATAGTCGTTTCTCTGCAACACGTCTCCACTCTCGGTAATCTCAACCATACATGAGATTTTGCCGTTTTCGTTTCTATCAAATGCAATACGCTCTCCGTAATCATTTGTGAAATCATAAATTTCGGCAGAGGTCGAGGAAGTGTAGTTTACATAAATACTGTTTCCATAGGCATCGGTTTTTCTGATAAGTCTATACTGATTGTCATTATAAGGAGCAAAAATGCTTGTATTTTCATCTGCGTCCTTAAGCTCAACATTGCCATTTGAAAGCTCAGTAAGTTCTATGCGCTTTCCGGTTTCATCGACGATTAATTCTACTTCTTGTTCGTTTTCGTTAACCTCTGTGGTTTTATGGAAATAAATTTCGGTGCCATCGCTATCTATCCAGGAATAAAGATATCCTGCATCGATTAGGTCTCTATCGTACTCATCGCCAATAAACTTACGAATTGTTTCCGAGAAGTTTGTGCTCCATTTGCCGTTCTGATATATAAGTCCGGTAGAAATGGGCATAGTGAAGCTCGGAGTAGTAAGACCCGAATGGGCATACACTACTTTTCCTGTAGCATCATTAATGTAGATAGTTCCTGCTTCGCCAACTGATGCTTCGGTATAGGTCAGATACTCTTCAACGCCGTTTGGCGAGCGGTAATCATATTCCATTCTGGGGTTAATCAGATGGACAGGCATAGCTCCAGTAGAAGCAGTTGCGGGAGGGTCATACTCCTCAAACATTATAAATTGATCCGACCCCGGTATATAGGCATCATAGAAATATTCCGTTATATCGAATGTATAGGTAATGGTCTCATCGAATGCTGAATTATAATTCAAAGATACATCAACAACATCATAGGGCGTGCTTTTGCCGATACTTTCCTTTTCTGCTTCGCTTGAAAAGGGGTGGTCTACAGCACGTACAGCAATTTTTTTATTGATGCTTACATTATTATATACATCACCCGTCCACATTTGAGAGCCGTAAGATGCCGCATCAAGTTTTATATTAACTTTTTGAATGATATTGTTTGTCCAATCCTCAAGGAATAAGTATATAAACCCATATACTGTATCATGTGTGTTAAAAATCGAATTATAGTATTTTCCAATATAGAGTGTATCATCATATATGCCATTATCTTCATCATAAAGCATTGCGCGGCAGGATATACTGGTAAATCCATCCGTGGATAGTACGGGGTCAATAGTAACAGGATATGCTCTATTCTCGTCGTTAAGCCACTCTTTTGAGGGGGTAATGGTAAGGGTGTACTTATTGCCCGAGCCCGAGAGCGAAACGGCAATGTCGTTGCTCTGAGCGCCGTTTGCATCGTACATATAGGGCGCGGCAAACTTAGCGGCCTCGTTGCCGTCAGAAAGAATTATGCTGACGGTGCGGTCGCTGTTTAAAACAGCGGTTGCCTTATTGAGTTTAAGCTCAAGCTCAAACGTCTGCTGAGCATCCTTTGTTTTGAGAATTATGTTTTCCTTGAGAGTCTTTGACTGTAAAAGATACTCAACGTCAACATCGTCATAAATATTGTTATAGTAAAGCCCGTCCGACAGATTGTTAAGCGCGGTTACATCGTCAGAGGTTACTTTAGTTTTCTTTTTGGCAGATTTATTATCGTTTGAGCCGACAAAACCCCAGCTAAGCTTATAGTCATCGGTTTTGATTTCTACAAGCTTTTTACTGCTGCTCTTTTTTGCAAAGGTTACAGTAAAGTCGCTGGCGGCATTTGTGTATCCGCCCGCACTTTCATCTAAAGTGAGGGTGTTGTCAATATCCAACCACTCGCCGTCATTTTCATAGTGAATTGGCTGAGGATACACAATAGCCTTATACGAGCCGTCGCTCATACGGTATTCCTTTTTGTTTTCCTCACGCAAAGAGGGGTCTTCAAAAAGGATAGTGTTTTCGTACGGCACAGTTTCTGTCGTGGCATTTTCGTTACTTGCAATCGCGTCAGATGCCGCCCAGACAAGCTCGGGCGAGATCATCTGAAACACAAGTGCAAGGCAAAGTACAAGTGAAATTGCGGCTTTGAAAATTTTTGGTGTCTTTTTAACGGTTACTGTCATTGTCTTGTCCGCAGATTGCGGGTTGCTTGTGATTGGTATGCGCTGTGCCATACTCTCATCTCCTTTTTTAGTAAAAAATTACATAATATTTTAATATAATAATATATAATTTGTTAAATATCGTCAATAAGTCTGCAAGTTTTACATAAAAGTTTGGGAGTGATTACAAATATTACTAATGAAAAATGGTTATATTTATTTTTTTCTCTAAATATTCATAATGCCAAATACACATAAAACCCGCTCAGCGACTTTGCCGAGCGGGTTTTTAATTTATACTATTAGTTTTCTAAAGATACGGAAGCATTTTCACCTTACTTTTTTTTAATATCCTGCCGATATTTTGCGGTTATAGTCGTATTTATACCCGCTGCACCTACTTTTTCGACCATCTATCTTTAATAGTAAATGCGACACTTTTCGGCTGGCGTTGCCTTGTGAAAATTCCTTTTTTATTTCCGTCAAAACGACGTAATCCAAATGAGGTCATAAAATCAGCAAATGCCCACAAATGCTCACCTATAACAAAATCACAATCATCAAGCGCTCTGTTATTCTCTTTATAGTATTCAATCTGATATTCCTCGGAAAAAATTACATCCGGCAGCTTATGAAAACCGGCAATCGTATCTGTGCCATACTCGGTAATCATAACAGGCTTATGGTATTTTTCATGCCACGCTTTAAATTCGGCGGTTAATCTGGGATAAATAGATTTTAAATTTCCCAAATCATAGTACCATGAATAATATCTGTTTAAGCAAATGGCATCAAATAGATCTGCCACTTTATCCTTATCTATGCTCTGATCAGTTACATTTACAATAGGCCTTGTTTTATCTAATTGACGTATGTGTAATACTACTTCTGTAAAATATTCCAGAGCATTATCATCTTTTGTCTGTGCCTCATTAGCAACACTCCACATAATTACGCAGGGATGATTTTTATCGCGCTGATAAAGCTCAGTTAGCACATCCTTGTGGTGCTTCAGGGTTTCATCATCAACCGAGCCGGTTTGAAAAACCGTCCTGCTATCCCAAAAATTCATGCCAACCGCAGGAACCTCATCAATAATCAAAAATCCCTG
>CAZDSQ010000083.1:0-5184 GCA_964508295.1 uncultured Oscillospiraceae bacterium
CCGAAAGGCGAATTTCATTAAAAAAACGACTTGTCGAAACAAGTCGTTTTTCTTGGCGGAGAGAAAGGGATTCGAACCCTTGAAGCGCTATTAACGCTTACACGATTTCCAATCGTGCGCCTTAGGCCAGCTCAGCCACCTCTCCGTTTGTATTTTAGGCGCTCAATTATTATACACAATTTGCCGCTTTATGTCAATAGCAATCATCAAAAGTTTTTTCTTTTTTAGGTTTTACATTTAAAAGCAAAATATGCCGCCTTATATGAGCAGGCAGGCGGTACTGCGGCACACAGCAAAATCCGCTTAATGCTGCTCGGTTCCCCGCCTGACATGGTTCACGGCATGCCGTCGCACAGGGCCAACCCGCTCATATAAAACAGCATATTAAACTTGCAAATAAAAGTATACCAAAAATTCAAGAAAATAGCAAGAATTATTTTAAAACTTTGTGGTATTTTAAAAAAGACGGCTAAAAAAACGATCCTTGGTTTCTTTGGGAGGAAACAATGCTTGCTATTTTTGCAGGTCGCGGCGCTGATGCGACATTCAGAAAAACAGTTCTTAATATACTCAAAAGCAATACTGAGCTGAGCGAGATCTCCAGCGACCAGATATTTTGCGAAAACAGCGGTTGCGAGCTTACTGCTGTTTTTGAGAAAAACCCAGCTAAGATATATGCTCCCGATGCAGCGGTAGTGCTTTGCCGTGCCTCGAGCCTTGAAAATTTCTCGGGTCAGCGCTACTGCATTCTCAATAGTGCCATCGCAGATGACATTGAAACAGCCAAAAAAAGCGGCGGCGAGGTTATTTCCTGCGGCCTGTCGCTTCGCGACACTGTAACGTTCTCGAGCTTTACAGACGACAGGTGCGTGATCTCGATTCAGCGCCCCATTACCCGCTTTGACGGAAAGACGGTTGAGCCGTTTGAACTGCCTTTATCGGTAGCTGATGGCGACGACAGGTACGGAATTTTATGTGCAAATCTGCTTTTAATACTTGGCGGGTACATTTAACCTTTGTCAATCCCTCAGTCTTGCCTTTGGCAAGCCAGCTCCCTTTACACAAGGGAGCCTTATAATGAAATCCCTGCGAATACATTTTTATTCGCAGGGATTATTATTTACTTGGCAATTTAGCTTAAATCAAATCCATAACATTTTGTTTTCTTACGATAATATGACTTCCCGAGGGATATTTATGCAAAATTGCGTTATATACCACCTTGGCAAAATCATCGGGGTCAAGCAGGGTGCTTTGATCCTCATCGGGATACAGGCTTTTTCTCATTTTTGTTTTTGTTCTGCCTGGAGAAAGGCAGACCGAAAATATACCGTCCTCCGCCCAGCATTTTGTTGCCATAACAACCGCCGCCTTTGTAGCGCAATACTCGCTCCAGGTGGCGTGGCTCTCAACCGCCGCAGCAGAACCAATATTTATTATTTCAAGCTTAGGATTGTATTTCAGCCCTATCTGAGTGCAGTAAAAGGTTCCCAACAGATTTATGTCAATGTGCTTTTTGGTGTTCTCAAGGTTGGCCTCTCTTACAGAACAAGGCACAACATATCCCGCATTATTTATTAGTATGTCGGGAACAAAATCTTTAATTACCCTTTCAATACTGCTTATGTCGGTTACGTCCAATTCACTGCGAGATGTGGCTAGCACTTTATATCCATTACTTTCAAGAAGCGCCTTGGTCGCCTGTGCTATGCCGCCGCTACCGCCTGTTATTAAAACCTTTTTCAATTATTTCATCTCCTATTGCTTTTAGGCTCTTTTACAGTATAACACAATTGGCTATTATACGCAAGACAGACAAAAGAAAACTGCGAAAAGCGTTTGCTTTTCGCAGTTTTTGTTAAAGCTTATTTTGTGCTTATTCATAGAGCTTAGAGAGTCTGAGGAGGTGATCGTAACGCTCCTTAGAATTCTCAGCAGCCTTCTCAAAGAGCTCTGCTGCACGCTCAGGATTAGAACGCATAAGCGAGGAGTAACGAGCCTCGTTCATTATAAACTCCTTATAGTCTGCAGTTGCAGGCTTGCAGTCGATAACAAACGGATTCTTACCCTGCTCCTTAAGGAGAGGATTGAAGCGGAACATATGCCAGTAACCGCTCTCAACAGCCTTCTTCATCTCGTTCTGGCAGTTAACCATTCCGCCCTTAATTGAGTGCATCTCACAAGGAGCGTAACCGATGATGATTGAAGGACCGGGATATGCCTCTGCCTCCTGGATTGCCTTAAGGGTCTGATTCATATCAGCACCCATAGCGATCTGTGCAACATAGACATAGCCATAGCTCATAGCGATCTCAGCAAGAGACTTCTTGGAGATAGCCTTACCTGCAGCAGCGAACTGTGCAACCTGACCGATCTGAGAAGCCTTGGAAGCCTGACCGCCGGTGTTTGAGTAAACCTCGGTATCGAATACCATGATGTTTACGTCGTCGCCGGAAGCGAGAACGTGGTCAACACCTCCGAAGCCAATGTCATAAGCCCAACCGTCTCCACCGAAGATCCAAACAGACTTCTTGGAGAGGAATTCCTTCTTATCAAGAACAGCGGGAGCTGTGGGGCATCCGTTAGCAGCAGCCTTTTCGAGCTCTGCAACGAGTGCTTCAGTTGCCTTTGCGTTCTTAGCACCGTCGTTAAGAGTTGCAAGATACTCATCAGCAGCAGCCTTGAAGCTATCGGAAGCCTTATCAGAAGCAGCCATTTCCTTAATGTCAGCAACGAGGCCCTCACGAACAGCCTTCTGGCCGAGGTACATACCGTAGCCGTGCTCAGCGTTATCCTCAAAGAGTGAGTTAGCCCAAGCAGGACCCTGACCCTTCTTATTAACAGTATAGGGAGATGTTGCAGCGGGGCCGCCCCAAATGGACGAACAACCTGTTGCATTAGAGATATACATTCTATCACCAAAGAGCTGGGTGATAAGACGAGCATAAGCAGTTTCAGCACAACCTGCGCAGGAACCGGAGAATTCGAGGAGAGGCTGCTTATACTGGCTGCTTACAGCGTTAATATTAGCAGTGGTCTCGGGCTTCTCGGTTACGTTTGCTACGCAGTAGTCAAATACTGCCTGCTCAGCTTCCTGAGATTCACGGGAAACCATCTTAAGAGAGTTGGTGGGACATACGCCTACGCAAACTCCGCATCCCATACAATCCATAGGCGAAACAGCCAGGGTGTATGTATACTCGGTCTTAACGATGGGCTTGGGAGCCTTCTTCATATTTGCGGGAGCAGCAGCGACCTCATCAGCATCGAGTGCGAAGGGACGGATTGTTGCGTGGGGGCAAACGAAGGAGCACTTGTTACACTTAGCACAAGTTGTTGCATCCCACTCAGGAACCATAACAGCAACAGCACGCTTCTCGTAAGCAGCAGCGCCGTGCTCAAAGGTACCGTCAGCGTGATCCATAAATGCGGATACGGGGAGGCTATCACCGTTCATAAGAGCAACGGGCTTCATGATGCCGTCAACCATCTTAACGGTCTTTTCTCTACCCTCAGAAGCGTTAGCTACAGCATCGTCGGTAGCATTTGCCCAAGCGGCAGGAACGTCGATCTTAACGTAAGCAGTTGCACCGGCGTCAATTGCCTTCTCGTTCATCTCAACGATCTCTTTACCCTTCTTCATAAACTTCTGGGCTTTTTCCTTCATATATCCGATTGCTTCCTCAGCGGGAAGAACCTTGGAAAGCGAGAAGAATGCAGACTGGAGAACGGTGTTGGTGCGCTTACCAAGACCGATCTCTGCAGCAATATCGATAGCATTAACGGTATAAAGCTGAATGTTGTTGTTAGCGATATAGCGCTTTGCCTCTGCGGGCATGTGCTTATCGAGCTCCTCAGCAGACCACTGGCAGTTAATCAAGAATACACCGCCGGGCTTAACATCGTTAACCATCTTGTAACCCTTGATAACGTAGGAGGGGTTGTGGCAGGCAACAAAGTCAGCCTTATTGATGTAGTAGGGGCTCTTGATGGGCTTATCACCAAATCTTAAGTGGCTGATGGTGATACCGCCGGTCTTCTTAGAGTCATACTGGAAGTATGCCTGAACATACTTATCGGTGTGGTCGCCGATGATCTTAATGGAGTCCTTATTAGCGCCAACAGTACCGTCACCGCCGAGGCCCCAGAATTTACACTCGATGGTACCTGCTGCTGCGGTGTTGGGAGAGGGCTTCTCTTCGAGAGAAAGACCTGTAACATCGTCAACGATACCGAGGGTGAACTGTGCCTTAGGCTCGTCCTTCTGGAGCTCCTCATATACAGCAAAGATGCTGGAAGGAGGAGTATCCTTAGAACCGAGGCCGTAACGACCGCCGATGATCTTGAAGCTCTTGCCCATAGTAGCGCAAGCGGTAACAACGTCGAGATAAAGAGGCTCGCCGAGTGCACCGGGCTCCTTAGTTCTGTCAAGAACAGCAATCTTCTTAGCGGTTGCAGGGATAGCTTCAACAAGCTTTTCTGCAGAGAAAGGACGATAAAGGCGAACCTTTACAAGACCTACCTTCTCTCCTGCAGCGTTCATATAGTCAATAACCTCTTCTGCAACGTCGCAGATAGAGCCCATTGCTATGATTACACGCTCTGCATCAGCAGCGCCGTAATAGTTAAAGAGCTTATAATCAGTACCAAGCTTGGCATTGACCTTGTCCATATATTCCTCAACGATTGCGGGAACTGCATCGTAATACTTATTGCAAGCCTCACGGTGCTGGAAGAAGATGTCTCCGTTCTCGTGAGAACCGCGCATTACGGGACGCTCGGGGTTGAGGGCGCGCTTTCTGAATGCTTCAACAGCATCCATATCAACCATTTCTTTAAGGTCGTCAAAATCCCAGACCTCGATCTTCTGAAGCTCGTGAGAAGTACGGAAACCGTCAAAGAAGTTCAAGAAAGGAACACGGCTCTTAATAGCTGCAAGGTGAGCTACTGCACCGAGGTCCATAACCTCCTGAGTGTTGGTTTCTGCGAGCATTGCGAAACCGGTCTGACGGCAGGCATAAACGTCTGAATGGTCACCGAAGATGTTAAGAGCGTGGCTTGCTACGCAACGAGCCGATACGTGAAATACTGCGGGGAGCAATTCACCTGCGATCTTATACATATTCGGAATCATCAACAGAAGTCCCTGAGAAGCTGTATAGGTTGTGGTGAGAGCACCGGCGT
>CAZDSQ010000084.1:0-4802 GCA_964508295.1 uncultured Oscillospiraceae bacterium
TGCTTTGCACGAATATAGCTGAGGCACACTTCCTTACGGAGTGTGCCTCAATGGGCGGCTTTTTTATTAGTTATCGAATTTATTGTCCTGACGGTTGTCAAAGGACTGATTGTTTCTGTTCTGGCTATTGTTATTATCCTTCTTCTGAGAAGGCTGGTTATTGTTTTTCTTATTATCAAAATTGTTCTGCTGCTTGTTCTGCTTGTTGGACATATTTTTCACCTCTTTTCACAAATAGTATCTGCAAAAAGAGGCGGCATATTCAAAAACAAAACCGAAAGCAAGCGCTCTCGGTTTTTGTAATTTTTTGAATTTTTTAACCCAACTCAGCTTTATCGACAAACTCAACAATCGGCACAGTTATCACCTCTGCCCTCATTATAAAGGTTGTATTTTTATTTTGCAATAAATTTATTTGTAATTTTTACAATTTTATTTAGGATTATTGGCTATCTCTTTACGTGCAGGGACCGGCGTCCCCTACGAAAAAAGGACACCCGAGGGTGTCCTTTTTGTGTTTCTTAGTAGTTCTCTGCTCTGACCTCGAAGAAGCTCTGGGGATGAACGCAAACGGGGCAGATCTGAGGAGCCTTGTTGCCCATTACGAGATGTCCGCAGTTGCGGCACTCCCACATGGTCATTTCGCCCTTCTCAAATACCTGCTGCATCTCAACATTGTTAAGAAGCGCACGGTATCTCTCCTCGTGAGCCTTCTCGATAGCTGCTACCATACGGAAACGTGCTGCGATTGCGGTAAAGCCCTCTTCCTCAGCCTCTTTTGCGAAGGTGTCGTACATATCAGTCCACTCATAGTTCTCGCCCTCGGCTGCTGCCTTAAGATTAGCAGCGGTGTCGCCGATGCCGCCGAGCTCTTTAAACCACATCTTAGCGTGCTCTTTCTCGTTCTCTGCAGTCTTTAAAAAGAGCGCCGCGATCTGCTCATAGCCCTCTTTTTTTGCAACTGATGCAAAGTAGGTGTACTTATTTCTTGCCTGACTCTCGCCTGCAAATGCAGCTGCGAGATTTTTCTCGGTTTTAGTTCCTTTTAAGTCTGCCATAATAAATTCCTCCTAAAGATTTCATTTTTTAAATTATATACCCAAACTGCTAAAAATTCAACAGTTAGATCTCGGTTTTCCAAAGACCGTGCAGGTTGCAATAAGCGTAAACTGCTACGGGCTCTTCACCCTCTGCGAGCACAAATTCTGCACGGGGAGACTTACCTATCTCCAAAACTTTGCGCTGGCCGCCGTTTTTGGTTTCAAGATAGAGCCAGACTATCGAATGGTCCTCGCCCATTGGGTGCTCTACAGAGCCGACGAATGCCGAAACAATGTTTCCGTTAACCTCAACTACGGGAAGGTGCTTTTCGACAGATGCCTCAACGGTGTTGGCCTCGAGCGCCTGCATCTTCTGGCCGCAACAGACAATGGGAACGCCCTTGTCGTCAATCATTCCGATAAGATTTTTACAGTGGTTGCAGAGATAAAATTTTGCCTTACTCATTTCTACTCTTCTCCTTTTTATGTTTATTATTACATTCGGGGCAGACCCCCACATAAATCAGCGAATAACTCCTTATATCAAACCCCGCCTCGCTTGGCGCCATTACCGATCTTTCATCCGGTGAGCAGTCGGTAGGAATATCACGCATCTGCCCACACTCAGAGCAAAGGAAGTGATAGTGATTTTCTAAGTTAAAATCAAAATGGTCAGGGCCTATGGGAGCAGAAAGGCGGCGGATAGCGCCGTTTTCGGAAAGATGGTTGAGATTTCTGTACACAGTTCCCAGACTTATGTGCGGCGCTTGTTTTCTCGCCCTTATGTAAACCGTTTCGGCTGTCGGATGGTCAAGGCTGTTCCGAATGACATCGTAAACAAGCTGCCTTTGAGCTGTGTTTCTGTGAGCAGTTTCTTTTATCATCTTTTCACTTCCTCTCGTTTATCTTGATGCTATTATAACACACCTTTCTTTATTTGTCAAGTATTAGTAACTATTATCAATAAGAAATTTTCAAAAAAGTTTTGAAGGGCGAAAACGGCTCTGCACTGCGGATCATCAGCGCTTTGCGCTTTTATTCTTCCCCTCATAACAAAAAATAATCAAAAATTTTTATTTTTTTGCCCAGCCGTCTATCCCTGAGCGCACTAATGCACCAAAAATCTTTTCGGTAACGCCGGGGGCGTTTTTCTCTTCCTCGGCAAGCCTTTCTTTGACGGTCTGCCTCAATGTCTTGCCATCGACAGAGCATCTGCTCTTTATAATAGGAAGGCTTAACCTCGCGACTGCCGCCGAAATTTCGGTTTCGGGAGCGTAAATAAGCGGTCTTATCATATGAATGTCCTTACGGGATAGGTATGTAACGGGGGAAAAGCAGCCTATTCTGCCCTCTGAAAAAAGGTTCATCAAAAAGGTTTCAACAACATCGTTATAGTGATGCCCAAGCGCAAGCTTTTTGCAACCCGCCTCGATAGCGGCATCGTGAAGCGCACCTCTTCTCATTCTGGCGCAGAGGCTGCAGGGGCTTTTTTCTTTACGCTCGTCAAAAACTATCTCACCGATATGGGTACGCTTAATTACAAGCTCAACATCTATTTCCTCGCACAGTTTTTCTATCGGCTCGTAATTTGTTTCTATGCCGTTAAATTGCGGGTCAAGAATAATGGCAACAAGCTCGTACTTCTTGGGATAGAATATCCTCATTGCCGCAAGCGCGGCGAGAAGCATAACCGAATCCTTGCCGCCCGAAACGCCGACGGCAATTCTATCCCCATACTCTATCATATTATAATCGTCACAGGCGCGGCGAATGTACGAAAGCATCTTTTGCATAGGTTTCTTCCTCTATTATATATAATATTCCTTACATTATATTATAGCGTTTTATTTTGCTGTCTGCAAGAGTTCACAGTAATTTAAACTGTGCTTTACATTTTTCTCTTTATTTTTTCCCTATTATAATGTATACTTTTAAAAAATGCACAAAAGGAGAAAATTATGAATAATTTTATACCGTCATTTGAGGGAAACCTAAGAAATCACATTCTCGAAGTTCCCGAAGCTATAAACGAGTGCAGCGGAATAAGGATATTCGGAAAACTTATCCGCTCTCTTATATTTACGACGGATATAAGTGTAATATGCAACAATAACGCCGACGCAGTCTTATCGGTCTACGCGTTTACGCCGCAGCTAAAGATAACGCGAGCTATTCTCTCAGCTTCTGACATTCCCGTTTTCACCGGGGTTGGCGGCGGGATAACCCGCGGCGCAAGGGTCGTAAACAATGCCAGAGGTGCCGAGAATGCAGGCGCGTTCGGAGTAGTTGTAAATGCGCCGACCACCAACGAGGTCATTTTCCTCTTGAAAAAAGAGGTTGAGATACCCGTTATCGCAACCGTTATTTCGGACAAGGAGGACTTTGCCGCCAGAATTGAGGCAGGCACCGACATCTTCAATGTTTCCGCCGCCGCCGACACTCCCAAGGTAGTCGAGCACATAAGAAGCCTTTATCCCGAGTTCCCCATAATTGCAACGGGCGGCCCCACCGACGAGAGCATTAGAAACGTAATTCGCGCGGGCGCAAACGCAGTAACCTGGACACCGCCAAAAGCAAGCGAGCTTATGCAGCAGCTTATGGCAAAATACCGCGCGCAAGAGGGTTGATTTTGTCTGTTAAAAAATGAAATGAAAAGCAAGAAACAGAGAGAAACCGAGCAAATTAAAGAGAAATAGAGAGAATGAGGGGTATATTTTAAATTTTTGGCAAAAAAACCCTTGACTTCCGTTTTCGGCTGTTATATAATAAGCAAGCGCTTTGTGAAACGTCTGGCTTGCGCAGGCGATTTATCAAGGAAATTTCAGGCTTAAATAAAAGCCTAATATAAACGGAGGTTAAACATTATGTCAACTTTTATGCCTAAAAGTAACGAGATCGTTCGTAATTGGTATGTTCTTGACGCTGCAGGAAAGCCCCTCGGCCGTGTTGCAGCAGTTGCCGCCGATCTTCTCAGAGGAAAGAGAAAGACCATCTTTGCTCCTCACGTAGATTGCGGTGATTTCGTCATCATCATCAATTCCGACAAGGCTGTTTTAACAGGAAACAAAGCCGATCAGAAATTCTATCGCCGTCACACCGGTTGGGTAGGCGGACTTAAAGAAGTCAAGTACTCAACTCTTATGAAGGAAAATTCCGCTAAGGCTATGGAGCTTGCCGTTAAGGGTATGGTTCCTGACACCACTATCGGAAGAGCCGCTCTCACCCGTCTTCACATCTACAAGGACGGCGAGCACAACCACGCTGCGCAGAAGCCGCAGGAATACACATTATAAGTGAGGAGGCGTTAGTATGTACGATAAGAAACCCTTTTTCTACGGAACAGGAAGAAGAAAGCATTCAGTTGCTCGTGTAAGACTCTATCAGGGTACCGGCAACTTCACCATCAATGACAGAAGCATCGACGAGTACTTCGGTCTTGAAACCTTAAAGCTCATCGCAAGACAGCCCCTCGCTTTAACCGAAACTGCTGACAAGTTTGACGTTGTTGTCAAGGTTGCAGGCGGCGGTGTTACCGGTCAGGCAGGTGCTATCCGTCACGGTGTTGCAAGAGCTCTCTTAGAATTCAACGCTGAGCTCAGAGGCGAGCTTAAGAAGGCAGGCTTCTTAACTCGTGATCCCAGAATGAAAGAGCGTAAGAAATACGGTCTTAAAGCCGCACGTCGTGCTCCCCAGTTCTCAAAGAGATAATTTCGGCTTTGCCGAAAAAACAAAATGCTCCGTTTTGTACGGAGCATTTTTGTT
>CAZDSQ010000085.1:0-4779 GCA_964508295.1 uncultured Oscillospiraceae bacterium
GCGGATAAGTGCATAAATACATAAAAACAGCTCGATATTTTCTTAATAATAACAATGAATGGGTTTTAATAGACCAAAACATACTTAACAACTGGTTGTTTCGTTTGTTTATAACAAAAGATTCGATTAAAGAAGAAATAAAAACATATCAAATCTTATAACGTAATATGCAATAAAAGTGGGAGATATTTTTAAAAGAAATATCTCCCACTTTTATTATTTTTCAAGCTCGGCTATTTTGGCAACTCGGATGGCGTGTCTTCCGCCCTCAAACTCGGTTTCAAGAAAAACCTTTATAAGCTCTAAGGCAAGCCCCGCTCCAGTTATTCTCTCGCCGATGCAGATAATGTTGGAGTCGTTGTGCATTCTTGTATACTTTGCGCTGAAATAGTCGGTGCAGTGCGCCGCTCTGATGCCCTTCACCTTGTTTGCGGCAATTGACATTCCTATTCCCGTTCCGCAGATAAGTATTCCCCTATCGCACTCGCCGTTTGCTACTGCAAAGGCTACCTTTTTAGCATAGTCAACGTAGTCGCAGGACTGCTCGCTGTCTGTGCCGAAATCCTTAAACTCGTAGCCGCTTTGTTTTAAGAAGTCTATGACCGCTCCCTTGAGCTTAAAGCCGCCGTGGTCGCATCCAATCGCTATCATTTTACATTCTCCTTTTTCTTAAGCTCCCGCTCTGCCTGAGGCAGACGCAGATAATTTAACATAAGCTCGTCGGCAGGCACGGCCTTTTGCCCCATAGAGAGCAATTTTTTACAAAGGTAGCAGACCCCCGCCGCGTGCTGAAACAGCCGCTCATCGTCTGCTATTTTCACCTTGCCTAAAAGCTCGGGGCAATCGTCCCGTATCTTATTATAGGTAAGGCTTGCGCCGTCACCCACAAGCAAAACAGGCACGTTTATTTCTTTAAGCTCATCTAAGAGCTCGGGGAGCATAACCGCTCTGTCCTCGCTTTTTCTCTCTATCTCGCCGCTCTTTACCTCAAAAAGCGCATTGTAGACCTGGGAACATCTTGCGTCCATACAAGGACAGACGATTCCCTCAAAATCCCTGTGGTCGTATGCCATAGCCTCAAGGGTCGAAACGCCGAGGCAGAGAGAGCCAAGAGAGGCAAGGCCTTTTATTGTGGCGGCACCTATTCTAAGACCGGTAAACGAACCAGGTCCTGCGCTTATCGAAAAAACGTCTATATCAGAAACCGCCAGATTGCAGGCATCAAGCACAGATTTTATCATTGGAAGCAGGGTTACAGAATGTGTGTAGCCGTTATTTTGAAAGTCCTCGCAGATGATCTCGCCGTCCTTCAAAGCGGCCACCGAAACCGAAACTGCGGAACATTCTACGCCTAAAATTATCACTCTTTGCCCTCCTTAACGGTAATTTTACGGGTATTCTCATCTATCTTTTCAATTGCAACAAAAACCGACTCATCGGGCAGAGCCGAATAGATATTTTCGCTCCACTCGATAGCACAAACGCCGCCGCGCTCGAGATACTCAAAAAAGCCTACCGAATAAAGCTCGCCGAGGGTTTCGATGCGGTACATATCAAAGTGAAAGAGCGGCAGAGAGCCGTCGTACTCATTTACTATCGCAAAGGTAGGGCTTGAAACGCTGTCGCTGCAGTTAAGTCCTTTTGCCAAACCACGAACAAATGCCGTTTTACCTGCACCGAGGTCGCCCTCAAAGGCAACTACTGCGCCCGCCTTTAGCGTTTTTGCAAAATTCTCGGCAAACTGCTCTGTTTCCTTTTCGCTTTGTGACACAAAGGTCTGCATTTTACCCCTCCTTTTTGCTCATTTTATTAAAGTATAGCACATTTTTTAAGCTATGCAAAGGTTTATCTTGAATTTTTTGCTATAAAAAGCTATAATATTATTATCAATGCTTACAAAAGGAGGTTTACAAGGCGCAATGTTTGCAAAAATTTTCAAAGCTATCAAAAATTATCTGCGTTTTTCAGACAGAGTCCTGCTTGCGTTCTGCATTATAACCTCTGCTTTCGGTGTGTTTATTGTTTATAAATGCACTACATATTTTTATAACACCTTAAGTTACACCTATGTCCAGCTTGGTGCCGCGGTTTTAGGGCTTACCCTCGCAATTCTTATTTCTCTCATTGATTACAGGAGCATGGCGCGTCTGTGGAAAATTCACGCCTCTATTGCGGTTTTTCTGGTTATTCTGACCTTTTTCTTCGGTCTTAAAAACCAGGGCGCTGACGACAAGGCGTGGTTACAAATTCCCTTTACCTCGCTTACATTCCAGCCGTCAGAGCTTTTAAAACTGTCCTTTATCTTAACCTTTTCGTTGCATCTTGAAAAGGTGCGCGACAACATAAACAATCTGTTTCAGGTTTTTCTCTTGTGCCTGCACGGAGCAATTCCCACCCTGCTTATCGTTATGCAGGGAGATGACGGAAGTGCACTTGTTTTCCTTTGCATTTTTGTCTTTATGCTGTTCTCGGCAAATCTGCCCTGGAAGTTTATTATCCCGCCGCTTGCCGCTCTGCCCGCAATTTTCTATGTTATGTGGAACTTTGTTATGAATGCCGACCAAAAGGCGCGGATCGAGGTTGTTTTCAACCCAGATGCATATCCGCTTACCATAAGCGTTCAGCCGCGTCAGGGTAAAATCGCTCTCGGCTCGGGTATGCTCTTTGGCAAGGGCTTTGATGCAAATTTACGAAAAGTTCCCGCAATTCAGAGCGACTATATCTTTTCGTTTATCGGCGAGACCCTCGGTTTCCTCGGCTGTCTTGCGGTTATTATTCTGCTATCCTCTATCTGTTTCCGCTCGCTTTACAACGCACATAAATCCGACGATCTCTTAGGAAAATACATCTGTGTCGGTGTTTTTGCAATGTTCGCCTCGCAGACGGTTATAAATCTCGGAATGGTGCTCACCCTGCTTCCCGTTATCGGTATTACCCTGCCGCTTTTCAGCGCAGGCGGCACATCAGTCGTTGTAACCTTCTGCGGAATAGGACTTGTGATGAGCGTTGCCTACCACAACCGGCACAGAAACAGGCGCAGGTAAAATGCGTTGTTGACTTTTTAATTTATTTATAGTATGATATAGGCTGTGTATATATTTTTCACACCGAAAGGAGATAACATTATCATGGACCCTGACAGTAACATGTGTATTCAGTTACTATCAGTCGGCTCGTCCGACGCGAGCGGCGACAATATGCTGCTCTACATCATTATTTCTATCTTACTCATTTTCGTAAACGGATTTTTCTCCGCAAGCGAAATGGCACTGGTGACCTTAAACGACGCCAAGCTTAAAATTATGGCTGATGACGGCAACGTTAAGGCAAAGCGCATCTTAAAGCTTCTTAGCCAGCCTACCAAGTTTCTCGCAAGCGTTCAGGTTGGAGTAACCTTGGCAGGATTCTTGACCTCGGCTGTTGCGGCTGACAGATTTGCAGGCCCCTTAGCCTCAGCTATTCACTCTCTGCTGACAATGGTGGATTACGACGTTATCCACGGCGTAATTTTAGTTTTACTTACCGTTCTTTTGGCATTTCTCTCGATCGTTTTCGGCGAGATGGTTCCCAAGAGGGTTGCAATGAACAATCCCGAGAGGATCTCATTTGCATTTGCCCCCGCCCTGCTCTTTTTCTACCGCATTTCCACCCCCATCGTATTCCTGCTTTCAAAATCGACCAACGGCGTTTTGAGGCTTATCGGAGTTAACCCCAACGCCCAGAACGAAGAGGTTACCGAAGAGGAAATTATGATGATGGTTGATGTCGGCAAGGAAAACGGCATGATTGAGGAAAGTCAGAAAGATATGATTGCCGGAATCTTTGAATTTGACGATACAACCGCCGACGAGGCTATGACACACAGAACCGAGGTCGTTGCTTTAAGTTCTGAAAGCAGCATTGAGGACGTGATAGCCTGCAGCGTTGAGGAAGGATACTCCCGTATCCCCATTTATGAAGATGACCTTGATAACATTATCGGCGTTGTCTATGTAAAGGACCTTCTTAAATACGTCGGCAAAAACGTTAGCAAGGTAAGCATTAAAAAACATATGCGCCCCGCGCTTTATATTCCCGAGTCCATCAAGCTTCGTGAGGTCTTCACCAAGCTTACCGAAAACAGAATGCAGATGGCCGTTGTTGTTGATGAGTACGGCGGAACCGCCGGTATCATCACAATGGAGGACGTTCTGGAGTCTATCGTCGGCAGTATGCAGGACGAATATGACGACGAGCAAGAGGAGATCGAAAAGGTCAGCGACACCGTGTTCACCCTTGAGGGAACCGCCCCGCTCGACGAGGTTTCCAAGCTTCTTAACTTCACCGTTCCCGACGATGTCGAGTACGATACCATCGGGGGTTTCCTTACAGGACTTTTAGAGAGGATTCCCTCTCCCGACGAGAATCCCGAGATTGAATTTGACTATGTCAAGTTCACCGTTCTGTCGGTTGAGGACCGCCGAATCGCCGAGATTCGCGCCGAGCGCCTCCCCCGCCCCGAAGTAGAAACCGAACAAGACGACGATTAAGTTAAATAAAAAGTTAAAGTAAGTTAAATAAAAACCTAAATCAAAAATTAAGCTCCCGAGCATACGCTCGGGAGCTTTTGTTTTACCGCAAAGCGACCATATCTCGCTGACAGGTTTAAGATGTACACTCAATGTATAATGTAGGGGCGAACATTGTTCGCCCGTTTTACGTTTATCCTAATTTGCGGGCGAACGCAGTGTACAGTGTAGTATGATGGTATACAGGTAGTGTAAGATGATGGTATACAGT
>CAZDSQ010000086.1:0-4778 GCA_964508295.1 uncultured Oscillospiraceae bacterium
GAAACAGGTATTCTTGTTTCCTGCAGTGACTATCATATTTTCAAAAAGCTTAAAATGACTCGTAAGCAGGCTATGGATCATTACCTTTCCGCAGTTGCACTTGCGTTTGAGGCGGGAGTTATGCCCAGATGCCACCTTGAAGATATAACAAGAGCTGACTTTTACGGCTTTGTTGTTCCTTTTGTAAACGAGCTTATGAAAATGTCAGAGGATGCGGGAATTCCCGTTAAAATCCGTGCCTGCGACACTATGGGATACGGCGTACCTTTCACCGAGGTTGCCCTTCCGCGAAGCGTTCCGGGTATTATTTACGGTCTTAAGCATTATTCCGACGTACCGAGTGAAATGCTTGAGTGGCACGGACACAATGATTTCTATAAAGCGGTAACAAATGCAACAACCGCTTGGCTCTACGGCGCCTGCGCAGTTAACTGCTCGCTGCTTGGAATAGGCGAGAGAACGGGTAACGTTCCTCTTGAGGCTATGGTAATTGAATATGCATCCTTAAGAGGCTCGCTCGACGGAATGGATGCAACTGTCATAACCGAGATTGCGGAGTATTTCAAACGCCATATGGGATACAAAATTCCGCCTATGACCCCGTTTGTCGGCAAAAACTTTAACGTAACTCGTGCGGGTATACATGCTGACGGTCTTTTAAAGGATGAGGAGATCTACAATATCTTTAACACCGATAAGATCCTTAACCGTCGTCCCTCGGTTATGCTCAGCAAAACTTCGGGTCTTGCAGGAATTGCCTATTGGATAAATGACAACTACAGGCTTTCAGCAACCGAGTCCATTGATAAGCGTGACCCTATCGTACTTGCACTTAAAGAGTGGATAGATAAGGAATACGAAGGCGGCAGACAGACCTCGCTTTCAACCCACGAGATTGAGGAAAAAATCGAAGAACTCTCAAACGGCAGATTCAGCCGTCTGTAATAAAGGGAGGATAATAAATGCTGGATCATAGAACAATATCTCTCGCGGACCAGATTTTTGAGCAGCTTGAAAACGATATTTTGAGCGGAAAATTTGAGCGAGGCGAGATTTTAACAGAAACCAAACTCAGCGAGACTATGGGAGTCAGCAGAACGCCTGTACGAGAGGCTCTGCGCCGTCTTGAGCAGGAGCACTTAATAGAAGATACTGCTAAAGGCTCAATTGTTTTGGGTATAACAAAAGAGGATTTGCAGGACATTTATGCTTTAAGGCAGAATATTGAGGGCATAGCCGCTTACCGCGCAGCCCAGAGAATTACCGATGAACAATTAAAAGAACTTCGCGACCTTTTGGACCTGCAGGAATTTTACGCAGCCAAAAAGGACGCCGATCATATGAAAGGTATGGATAATGTATTCCACGAGCTTTTGTATCGTTACAGCGGCAGTAATATAATCTATAACACCCTTACACCACTTCATAAAAAAGTGCAGAAATACCGTAAATCTTCGGTAGAAAACGAGGAAAGGGCAACACTTTCTCTTAAAGAGCACAGAGAGATTCTTGCGGCGCTTGAAGCGCACGATGCAGAGCTTGCTCAGAAAATGGTTACCGACCACGTTATAAATGCATACAACAACATAATGAAAGAAGAGGAGATGAAATAAGTGGGACTGACAATAGCACAGAAGATCATTAAGTCACACTTAAGGAGCGGAGATATGACTGTTGGCAGTGAGATCTCGCTCAAAATAGACCAGACATTAACTCAGGACGCAACGGGAACTATGGCATACCTTGAGTTTGAAACTATGGGTATTGATAGGGTTAAAACCGAAAAAAGCGTTGCTTACATAGATCATAATACCTTGCAGTCGGGCTTTGAAAATGCCGACGACCACCGTTATATTCAGTCGGTTTGCAAAAAGCACGGAATCTATTTTTCACGTCCCGGTAACGGCATCTGCCATCAGGTGCATCTTGAAAGATTTGGCAAGCCTGGTAAAACTCTTATCGGCTCTGACAGCCACACCCCAACAGGCGGCGGAATAGGTATGCTCGCTTTTGGAGCGGGCGGCCTTGATGTTGCCGTTGCAATGGGCGGCGGCGCGTATTATATCACAATGCCTAAAATGTATAAGGTAAATCTTACAGGTAAGCTCAATCCATTTGTAACCGCAAAGGATGTTAGCCTTGAGATACTCAGAATTCTTTCGGTTAAAGGCGGAGTTGGCGCCATTATCGAGTGGGGCGGCGAGGGAGTTTCAACACTTTCTGTTCCCGAGCGCGCGACCATCACAAATATGGGCACCGAGCTTGGCGCAACAACTTCGATTTTTCCCTCCGATGAAATAACCCGCGAGTTCCTCAAAAAAGAGGGCAGAGAGGAAGATTATATTCCTCTTGCCTCTGATGAGGATGCAGTTTATGATAGAATAATTGACATTGACCTTTCGTCATTAAAGCCTCTTATCGCCTGTCCTCACAGCCCTGATAATATCGTTACTGTTGAGAGCCTTAAGGGTACAAAGGTCGATCAGGTATGCATCGGCTCCTGCACAAACTCCTCACTTTTCGATATGCTTAAGGTAGCCGCGCTCTTAAAGGGTAGGACCATTTCTGATAGTGTCAGCCTTTCAATTTCACCGGGCTCCAAGCAGGTTTTAACAATGCTTGCTGATTGCGGCGCACTTTCTGATATTATTGCAAGCGGCGCACGCGTGCTTGAATGTGCCTGCGGCCCCTGCATTGGAATGGGATTTTCTCCTAATTCGGCGGGTGTTTCGCTTAGAACATTTAACCGCAACTTTGAAGGCAGAAGCGGAACTAAGGACGGCAAGGTCTACCTTGTTTCTCCCGAAACTGCCGTTGCCGCCGCTATTACTGGTGAAATTACCGACCCGAGAGAGCTTGGCGCCATACCCGAGGTAACAATGCCCCAAAGCTTCTTAATTAACGACACTGCAATTATTCCTCCCGCAGATGAAAAGGATAGTAAGGATATAGAGGTTTTGCGCGGACCTAACATTAAAAAGTTCCCCGAAGAGAAAAAACAGCAAAATTGCCTCTCTGCAGAGCTTGTTTTGAAGGTTGGAGACAACATCACGACCGACCACATAATGCCAGCGGGCGCTAAAATTTTGCCTTACCGCTCAAATATTCCTTATCTTTCAAAATTCTGCTTTGCAGTTTGCGATGAGTCCTTCTCTGAGCGTGCGCTGAAGGCAGGAGAGAGCATAATCGTCGGCGGCTCTAACTATGGTCAGGGTTCGTCAAGAGAGCACGCGGCGCTTGTTCCTATGTATCTTGGAGTTCGCTGCGTTATTGCAAAGAGCTTTGCACGTATTCACGTCGCCAACCTTATAAATGCAGGCATTATGCCGCTTACGTTTAAAAAGGCTGACGATTACGACAAGCTCAGCCAGTCCGACTGCCTTAAAATAGATAATATCTATGCGGGAATGGACAGCGGTGAAATGACTCTTGAAAACACATCAAATGGTGAAAAGATAGAACTCGTTTGCAGTTTTACAGAGCGCCAGAAGGCTATTCTTAAAGCGGGCGGACTTCTTTCGTACACCAGAGAAGCGGGGGATAAATAATGCAAAATCAGATAGATGCGGCAGTTGAACAGTACAGAAAGCTGTTAAACGACCAATTAGACCGTGTTGCCCGTATGGAAAAGGGTGAAAAGGCAAAAGACTTTACAGCCATGGAAAAGATAGTTGTAGGTGTTTGTGGCGGTGATGGTATTGGTCCTATCATTGTAAACGAGGCAAGAAGAGTTCTTGATATGCTTTTAAAGGACGAAATTTCGAGCGGCAAGATTGAAATTCGTGAAATTGAGGGCCTTACCATTGAAAATCGCCTTGCGCAGAATGTTCCCGTTCCTGCAGATACCCTTGAGGCAATCAAGGGCTGCGATGTTCTTTTAAAAGGTCCTACAACCACTCCCAAAGGCGGCACTATGGAGAGCGCCAATGTTGCGCTTCGCCGCGAGCTTGACCTTTATGCAAACGTTCGCCCTGTATGTGTTCCCGAAGAGAATATTGACTGGATCTTTTACCGTGAAAACACCGAGGGCGAGTATGTTCTCGGCTCTAAGGGCATAGAAATTGACGGCAAGCTTGCTATGGATTTTAAGGTTACAACCGATGTCGGAACCCGCCGAATTGCAAGAGCTGCGTTTGAGTATGCCAAAACAAACGGCAAAAAGAACGTTGCAATCGTAACCAAGGCTAATATTATGAAAAAGACCGACGGCAAGTTCAGCCTTATCTGCCACGAGGTCGCAAAGGATTATCCTGATATTACCGCTGACGAGTGGTATATTGATATTATGACCGCTAACCTTGTAAACCCCGAAATCAGAAGCAAATTTGAGGTTTTTGTTCTGCCTAATCTTTACGGCGACATTATAACCGACGAGGCGGCTCAGATTCAGGGCGGCGTCGGAACAGCGGGAAGCGCAAATATCGGTGATAAATACGCAATGTTTGAGGCTATTCACGGCTCTGCACCCCGAATGATTGAAGAGGGCATAGGAGATTATGCTAATCCTTCAAGCATATTTAAGGCGGCAGAAATGATGCTAAGGCACATTGCAATGCCCAACAAGGCCGAAAAGCTTTCTAAAGCTCTTGCAATCTGCAACGAAGATGAAAAGGCAGTTGTTGTAACAGGCAACCGAGACGGTGCAACATGCAAAGAATTTGCAGACTATGTGATTAAAACCTTAGAAACACTTTAATCAAAGAAAAACGGCGCTTTTGAGGCACACTCCGTAAGGAAGTGTGCCTCAGCTATATTCGTGCAAAGCACGAGCGATATAT
>CAZDSQ010000087.1:0-4693 GCA_964508295.1 uncultured Oscillospiraceae bacterium
TACTACTCAAAATAAAATCCGCCCGAATTTCTCCGGGCGGATAATTTTTATTTATTGCGGGCGATTCGTAAATCGCCCCTACGAAAAGCAATTACTTGCTCTCGCGGATCGCGGCTTGCGCGGCGGCCAATCTTGCGATGGGCACGCGGAAGGGCGAGCAGGATACATAGTCGAGGCCGATCTTGTGGCAGAACTCGACGGAAACGGGGTCACCGCCGTGCTCACCGCAAATTCCGCAGTGAAGAGCGGGACGGGTCTTTTTACCCATTTCAACAGCCATATCCATAAGCTTACCAACACCGGTCTGGTCGAGCTTTGCGAAGGGATCGTTCTCGTAGATCTTGGTGTCATAGTAAGCGGTAAGGAACTTACCTGCGTCATCACGGCTGAAGCCGAAGGTCATCTGAGTTAAGTCGTTAGTACCGAAGCAGAAGAACTCAGCCTCTTTTGCGATCTCGTCAGCAGTAAGGCAAGCTCTGGGGATCTCCATCATGGTACCAACCTCGTACTTGAGCTCTACGCCGGCTGCAGCGATCTCTGCATCAGCAGTTGCAACAACAACGTCCTTAACATATTTGAGCTCCTTAACCTCACCGGTGAGAGGAATCATGATCTCGGGAACGAGGTTCCAATCGGGATGATTCTTCTTAACATTGATAGCTGCGCGGATAACAGCAGCAGTCTGCATCTTAGCGATCTCAGGATAGGTTACAGCGAGGCGGCAGCCACGGTGACCCATCATGGGGTTGAATTCGTGAAGAGAAGAAATGATGTTCTTGATGTCAGCAACAGTTTTGCCCTGTGCCTTTGCAAGAGCCTCAATATCAGCCTCTTCGGTAGGAACGAATTCGTGAAGCGGGGGATCGAGGAAACGGATGCAAACGGGGTTGCCCTCGAGTGCTTCGTAGAGTTTCTCAAAGTCGCCCTGCTGATAGGGGAGAATCTTCTCAAGAGCAGCTTCTCTCTCAGCTACAGTGTCAGCGCAGATCATCTCACGGAATGCTGCGATTCTGTCAGCCTCGAAGAACATATGCTCGGTACGGCAGAGGCCGATACCCTCAGCACCAAGCTCACGAGCCTTCTTAGCGTCGGCAGGTGTGTCAGCATTTGTACGAACCTTGAGGGTTCTGTATTTGTCAGCCCAAGCCATGATTCTGCCGAACTCGCCGGCGATCTCAGCGTCAACAGTGGGGATGATTCCGTCATAGATAGCACCGGTAGAACCGTCAATGGAGATGTAATCTCCCTCGGTGAAGGTCTTGCCGGCTAAGGTGAACTTCTTGTTCTCCTCGTCCATAATAATGTCGCCGCAGCCGGAAACACAGCAGGTTCCCATTCCACGAGCAACAACGGCAGCGTGAGAGGTCATACCGCCACGAACGGTGAGAATACCCTGAGAAGCCTTCATACCTGTGATATCCTCAGGAGAGGTTTCAAGACGAACGAGAACGACCTTCTCGCCTCTTGCATTCCAAGCCTCTGCATCCTCAGCGGTAAATACGACCTTACCGCAAGCAGCACCGGGGGAAGCGCCAAGGCCTTTGCCCATAGGAGTTGCAGCCTTAAGAGCCTTCTGGTCAAACTGGGGATGGAGAAGTGTGTCAAGGTTACGGGGATCGATCATAGCAACAGCCTGCTTCTCGTCGATCATACCTTCGTCAACGAGGTCGCAAGCGATCTTGAGAGCTGCTTTAGCGGTTCTCTTACCATTTCTGGTCTGGAGCATAAAGAGCTTGCCGTGCTCAACGGTGAACTCCATATCCTGCATATCTCTATAGTGGTCTTCAAGGATTGCGCAGACCTTATTGAACTCTGCGAAAGCCTCGGGGAACTTCTCAGCCATCTGAGCGATGGGCATAGGAGTTCTAACACCGGCAACAACGTCCTCACCCTGTGCATTGGTAAGGAACTCGCCCATAAGGCCCTTTTCACCGGTAGCGGGGTCACGGGTAAAGGCAACACCGGTACCACAATCGTCACCCATGTTACCGAAAGCCATCATCTGAACGTTAACAGCGGTACCCCAAGAATAAGGAATATCGTTGTCGCGGCGGTAAACGTTAGCACGGGGGTTATCCCAGCTTCTGAAAACAGCCTCAACAGCTCCCATGAGCTGCTCTTTAGGATCGGAGGGGAAATCCTTACCGATCTTGGATTTATACTCAGCCTTAAACTGATTTGCAAGGGTCTTAAGATCGTCAGCGGTGAGCTCAACGTCCTGAGTTACGCCCTTTTCTTCCTTCATCTTGTCGATAAGCTCTTCAAAGTACTTCTTACCAACTTCCATAACAACGTCGGAATACATCTGGATAAATCTTCTGTAGCAGTCGTAAGCCCAACGAGCGTTACCCGACTGTGCAGCCATGGTCTCAACAACGTCCTCATTAAGACCGAGGTTAAGAATGGTATCCATCATACCGGGCATAGAAGCTCTTGCACCTGAACGAACAGAAACGAGGAGAGGATTCTCTTTATCGCCGAACTTTTTGCCGGTGATCTCTTCCATCTTGTCGATGTACTCCATGATCTCTGCCTGAATGTCATCATTGATCTTTCTGCCGTCCTCATAGTACTGGGTACAAGCTTCAGTCGAAATTGTGAAGCCCTGGGGAACGGGGAGACCGAGGCCGGTCATTTCGGCAAGGTTAGCACCTTTACCGCCGAGGAGCTCACGCATTGAAGCATTGCCCTCTTTGAATAAATAAACATACTTCTTACTCAAGGATAATCTACCTCCTGAATTTTTTTGCGGGTTTTTCTGCCCGCTACTTTTTGACTTTTAACTATCCATCTAAGTATTATAACAAATCCCGTTTACAATTTCCATAGATTTTTGAAAATTTTTCAAAATTTTCCTTAAATATTTTATTTTTTTCACTTTTTTAATGCACAATTACCAATAAACAAGCAAAAAGAGCGGAAAAGTCATTTCACTTTCCGCCCTTTATTCTTATTTAAGCATATCTGCCATTGAGTAAATGCCTGCACCTTGCTCTGCAACAAACCTTGCGGCGTTTACTGCGCCGACGGCGAAAACCTCTTTTGAGGTTGCCGAGTGCTTTATGCTGACACATTCATCGTGCCCTGCAAAAATCACCTCGTGCTCACCGACGATGTTTCCGCCTCTTATTGAGTGGATTCCAAGCTCCTTCTTTTCCCTCTTTTTGCGGACGCTCTGACGCTCGTAAACGTACTCATATTTACCGTCTGCCGCCTCGTTTATAGCGTCAGCAAGCATAATGGCCGTTCCGCTGGGGGCATCGACCTTCTGATTGTGGTGCTTTTCGATGATCTCGATATCAAAATCGTCACCCAAAAGTTCGGTTGCCTTTTTGCAGAGTGCAACTATAAGATTTACTCCGAGCGACATATTGGCCGAGAAAAATACAGGGATTTCTTTACCTGCCGCCTTTACACGCTCGAGTTGCTCGTTAGAGAGACCTGTTGTGCAAAGAACAACGGGAGTTTTTGTTTCAAGGGCATAATCGAGCATACTGTCGGTAACGCTGGGGTGGGAAAAATCTATGATGCAATCATATTTCCCCTCGACCTGAGAGAATGACTGATAGGCGTTTTTCTCGCCCTCTGCAACTCTTGCATCAACCTCGGCGGCGATGCATATATCCTCGCTACCATTTGCCGCCGCTTTAACTGCGGTGCCCATTTTTCCTCTGCTTCCGCAAAGCAATATGTTTAACATATTATCACCTATTTAACAAGTCCGTGAAGTTTGAGTTGCTTTTCAATTCTTGCAAGGTTTTCGGGCGTGGTTTCACACAGAGGCATTCTGCAATTTCCAACGTCCCAACCCATCATATTAAGGGCAGCCTTTACGGGAATGGGGTTAACGTCGCAGAAAAGCGCATCAACCATTCCAATCATAGAAATCTGCAGGTCGCTACTCTCTTTAACCTTACCGTCAAAATAAAGTTGGCATATATCGTGAGTTTCCTTGGGAAGAATGTTTGAAAGCACCGAGATGACACCGATACCGCCGAGCGAAAGGATAGGAACTATCTGATCGTCATCGCCCGAATATACATCGAGAGCATCACCGCAAAGAGCTCTTGTTCTTGCGACCGAGTTTATGCTTCCGTTTGCCTCTTTGGTTGCAACGATGTTGGGGTGCTTAGAAAGCTCGTAGTAGGTTTCGGGAAGGATGTTGCAGCCCGTTCTCGAAGGAACGTTATAGAGGATCATCGGCAGGTCTGTTGCATCGGCAATCATATTGTAATGCTTAATAAGGCCACGCTGAGAAGCCTTATTGTAATAAGGGGTAACGCACAAAATTCCGTCCGCTCCCGCCTGCTTACTCTCTCTTGCGAGCATCATTGCATAGGCGGTGTCATTACTGCTGGCGCCTGCAACAACGGGGATTCTGCCACCCACCTTTTCAACGGCGAAGTAGATGCACTTTAAGTGCTCATCATCCGTAAGGGTTGCCGACTCGCCGGTCGTTCCGCAGATAACGATACAGTCGGTGCCGCCGTTTACCTGAAACTCGATAAGCTCGGCAAGTCTGTCCCAATTAACAGAGCCGTCTGCATTCATAGGGGTAACAAGAGCGACGCCCGCTCCTGTAAAAATTCTTTTTTTCATAACAGCCAAAATCCTTTCTTAATCAAAGAAGCCTTTGTCTGCAAGCAGCTCAGCCATAAGAACGGCGCCGCCTGCTGCGCCTCGCAGAGTATTA
>CAZDSQ010000088.1:0-4614 GCA_964508295.1 uncultured Oscillospiraceae bacterium
ATATATCGCTCGTGCTTTGCACGAATATAGCTGAGGCACACTTCCTTACGGAGTGCGCCTCGAGGGTGCCTTTTTTTAGTTTGCTTCTTTTATTAAGTCGTAAAGCCAGAGGACTGAATATCTGTCCTTTAGGTCTTTAGCATACATTACGGCATCGTTTACCTTTTTCTCGCCGTACATTGCATAGAACTTATCCATTGTAAGCCCGACCTCGCCCAAAAGCTCCTCAAGCTCCTTTGACGAGGGAACCTCAAAGATAACCGAGCAGATTTCTGCCCATTTCTCACGGTAGACAGAGAGGTAATCCTTTTGGTACCAGCCCATTTTGTCCTGAAGGGCGATAACGCCGTCTGCGGCTCTGTGATAAAGGTCGCGGATGTTGTTTTCCCATTTTTCACGGTCAAACTCCCAAGCGGTCGGCAGTTCCTTTAAAGCGAGAAGCTCTTCTCTAAGACGCTCGGTGATGACGGTGGAATAAGCAACGTCAATTCCGTGGGGGAAATAGTCGGCATTCTCCAAAATGCCTGTAATCTCAAAATAATGCGAGAGGTGATGCTCACTGCCCGAAGCGGGGCGGGAGTTTCCGACAAGGCTCATTGCAATTCCTGCAACAACAAGCGCCTCCATAAGTGCGCCGACCGCCTCGCCATCCCTCTCCATAAGCTTTTTGGAAAGGGGACGAACTTTAAGAACCTGACTCATCATAAGGTCGTAGACCTTCTGGCAGAAATACTCGCCGTTAATAATGCTTGATAACTTCCAATCGTTTAAACAGGAATATTTTCCGATAATGTCGCCATAGCCTGCGACTATCATTTTCATAGGCGCGTCCTTTAAGACCTCGGTGTCGGCAATGATTGCCTTGGGAACGTGTGCCGAAAAAGTAACCTTCATATCGTTAGCTATCATAGCG
The DNA here is from genome assembly GCA_964508295.1 of uncultured Oscillospiraceae bacterium. Lineage (GTDB taxonomy): Bacteria > Bacillota > Clostridia > Oscillospirales > Ruminococcaceae > SIG578. Next base: position 914 of record CAZDSQ010000088.1, read on the forward strand.
GCGCCGACAGAGGCGTAGCCGTCCATTGAAGGCGCGGTGGCAACTATGAAATAATCTATCTTGCAAAGAAAGCTTACGTACTTGCAAAGGTCCTGAATAACGCCCGAGCCGATGCCGATTATAAGATCGATCTCGTCGGTAACTCTGCTCTGGATTGCCTCCCAAGCCTTTTCGTTGGGGATAACAAGACCCTCTTCTTCAAAAACGAATATGTCCTTGTGTAAGCCCAGAGCCTCAACGCTCTTGCCGCAGACCCTATAGGTATTGCGATCAGCAACAAGCAAAATGCCGTTATATCCCCCTACAAGCTCGGGAATTTTTGCTACCGCATTTTTCTCAATCACAACACTGCGGATATCGCATCCGTGAGTTTTTCCGCACTCGCAGTTTTTGTAAACCGAAAGAATTGTGTTTACGTCCATTATAAAAACCTCCGAAGCTAAGATTTTTTACACCCTAATAATACCAAACTGATTCTATTTTTTCAATATTTGGCGGCAAAACATATTATCGCTCATTTTTGCTCGATAATTTGCGCTCGTTTTTAATAAAACGAAAATTTCTGCTCATTAGACTCAAACAAAAAGAGCGAGAAAACTCGCTCTTTTATTCTGTAGCTTACCCGCCGTAGCGAAGCATTTCATCAAGGCATTTTTTAGCGGCAAGGCGTTTTTTCTCGCTCATTTCGATGATCTCGCCGCCCTCGCCCTTACAGCAATCAAGAACGTCGCCGAGAGTGGTAAGCTTCATATCGTGGCAGACGAGGTTTTTGGTAAGTGGATAGAACTTTTTGCCCTCGCATTCAAACTGCAGGTGCTCGACAATGCTGTTCTCGGTGCCGATGATAAACTCGTTGGCATCGCTTTTCTTGGCATAGTCCATAATGCCGGTGGTCGAACCGACATAATCAGCGCCCTCGGTTACCTCGGGGTTGCACTCGGGGTGTACCAGTAGCTTTGCCTCGGGGTGAGCGGCCCTTGCCGCCTTTACATCCTCTGCGGTTGCAGTCTTGTGATAGGGGCAACCGCCGTCCATAAGGCGAATGTTCTTTTCGGGCACATTATTTTTGATGTAAGTTCCGAGATTTATGTCGGGGACAAACAAAATATCCTTATTCGGAATTTCACGCACTATTTTAAGGGCCGAAGCCGAGGTTACGCAAACGTCGCAGAGGGTTTTAAGCTCGGCGGTGGTGTTAACGTAGGCAACAACGGCGCATTCGGGATTTTGCTCTTTAAACTTTTTAAGCTCCTCTACCGTTATCTGCTCGGCCATAGGGCAGCCCGCTCCACTGTTTGAGAGAATAACTGTTTTCTCGGGGGCAAGTATCTTAACAGTTTCGGCCATAAAGCGCACGCCGCACATTATAACTGTTTTATTCTTAACCTCTGCCGCCTTTTTGGCAAGAGCGTAGGAATCGCCGACGTAGTCGGCAACCTCTAAAATCTCGTGCCCCTGATAGCAGTGGGCAAGGATACATATATCGTTTTGCTCCTTGAGGCGCAGAATTTCATTTTGTATATCTTTTATCATAAACATTTCCTTTCAAAACCGCTTTAAAAAAGCTCTGTGGACAGATACCTCTCGCCCGTATCGGCAAGCAGCACCACTATGTTTTTACCCTGGTTTTCTTCCCTTTTAGCAAGCTCTACAGCCGCAGAAAGCGCCGCTCCCGAGCTTATTCCGCAGAGAACGCCCTCGCTTTTTGCTATCTCGCGGGCGCAGCCATACGCCTGCTCGGTAGAAACGCAAATGACCTCGTCAAATATTTCGGTGTCAAGCACCTTAGGCACAAAACCTGCACCTATTCCCTGAATGCCGTGAGCGCCGGCTTTTCCCCCTGAGAGAACGGGGCTGTCCTTGGGCTCTACCGCAACGATTCTTATTTCGGGTTTTTTGCTCTTTAAATATCTGCCCACACCCGTAAGCGTTCCGCCTGTTCCGACTCCTGCAACAAAAATATCGACCTTTCCGTCCAGATCGTCCCATATCTCAGGGCCGGTGGACTCAAAATGCGCCTTGCTGTTTGACTCGTTTTCAAACTGGCGGGTTAAAAACGCGCCGTCAATAGTGTGGCAAAGCTCCTCAGCCTTATCTATAGCGCCCTGCATACCCTTTTTGCCGTCAGTCAGAACAAGCTCGGCACCGTAGGCGCACATAAGCTTTTTCCGCTCCTCGCTCATGGTTTCGGGCATAACTATGATGACCTTATATCCCATAGCAGCCGCGACGGCGCAGAGGCCTATTCCTGTATTGCCCGAGGTTGCCTCGATGAGCGTGGCACCTTTTTTTAAAGCGCCCGACCTCTCGGCGTCCTCAATCATCTGTCTCGCAACCCTGTCCTTGACCGAGCCCGCAGGATTAAAATACTCGAGCTTGGCAAAAACCGATGCACACAAATTTTTGCTATCTATAATTCTGTTAAGTTTCAAAAGCGGAGTTTTGCCTATAAGCTCGCTAACGCTATTGTATATTCTCATTTTCAGCACTCCTTTTCAAAACTTTTTTAAAATTATATTACTATTATATTTTACTATGATGACCTCTATCAGTCAAGCACTTTCACAATTTGGACTGTTCGTTTGGATGATTTTAACAATCAGACTGTCGTTGCCTTGGGCTCAAAATTCAATATTTTGCAAAAAAATTATTTTTTGTGAAATTGCCTCTTACATTTTTGTAAAATTTATGGTAAAATGTGTATAGAATACGTACGCAAAGGTTGGGTGAATATGGTTAAAAAAGGAGATGTTGTTGTTTACAGTGCGAGCGGTGTCTGCGAGATTGAGGAAATCTCAAAAAAGAGCTTTGGCTCATTTTCCGCCGAGTATTACGTCTTAAAGCCGCTTATGCAAAAGGCCGCCACCGTTTTTGTGCCTGTTAAAAACGAGGCGCTCACTAAAAAAATACATCCCATTCTCACCCAGAGCGAGTTTGAAGGCATTTTTGACTCGCTTAAAACCCGCGCGCCCCAGCGCCCCGAAACCGAGAGCGAGAGACACGACAGATTTATTGAGATCTTGGAAAGCGGCGACAGAGCGGGCCTTATGCTTATGGTCTATGACCTAAACAACTATAGCCGCGAGCAGCAGCAAAACGGCAGGCGTCTGCATATTGCCGACGAAAAGTTATTGCGCACCGCCGAAAATATGCTTTTTGAAGAGGTCGCCTACGTTTTTAACATTGCCTTAACCGAGGCCGACGAATTTATAAAAAGTAAGTTTTAGGCTTTATTTAATATGTACGTTTGTAGGGGAGGCGTTTCGCCTCCCATTTTTTATGCCATTTCGGGAGGGGAAACCCCTCCCCTACAAATTAAAACCAACGTTTGATAGAACGTAGGGAATGGATTTATCCATTCCGTTTCGGCGCCACGGATTAATACGTGCCCTACAAATTATAGCAAGCGCTCGTTTTACTCTGTAGGGAACGACCTATGTGTCGTTCCTTTTTATTTTGCAGGCTGTCGAGGCGCCGTTTCACCTTGTGGACCGTCGGGGACGCCGGTCCCTACAAATTAAAACCAACGCTCAAAACACTCCGTAGGGGCGGATGCCCACATCCGTCCTTTTTGTTTTTTCGGGCGAACACAGTTCGCCCCTACAATGCAAAACGAATGTTTGTTGTAATTTTGTAGGGGCGAACAGTGTGTCAAGAGTATGATTGTATACACCTGTGCAAGATGATTGTATACACATTTA
>CAZDSQ010000089.1:0-4187 GCA_964508295.1 uncultured Oscillospiraceae bacterium
AGTGTCTTTTTATTATATAAAAACGGAGACTACTTCTTTACGAAGTGTCTCCGTTTCGGTCTTCTTTTGGTTTTTATTCTTCTGTGTTTTCGTCCTTTTCGGCAGGCTCGGCACTTTCTGCCTCTGCCTCAGCGGGAGCTTCAATATCTTGCTCAACCTTCTTAGGTTCTACAAAGCCCTTTTCCATAAGCGAAATAAACTCCTCCTGGTCCATCTTTTCGTGCTCAAGCAGGTACTCTGCAATGAGCTTAAGCTGGTCAGCGTGATTGGTGAGAATCGAGGTTGCCTTTGCGTAAGACTCGTCGATAATCGAGCGGACCTCTTTGTCTATCTCAAACGCGATAGTCTCGGAGTAGCCACGCGACTGAGAAATGTTTCTGCCGAGGAAGACCTCGCCGTCCTCGTCGTGTCCGTAAACCATATTGCCGAGCTTTTCAGAGAAGCCGTACTTGGTAACCATAGCCTTGGCAATGGCGGTTGCGCGCTCCATATCGTTGGAAGCGCCGGTGCAGATATCGTCCTGAGTAAGCGCCTCAGAAGCTCTGCCGCCTAGCAAGCCTACAATGGTCTCGCGCATCTCGGTGCGGGACATATGGGTCTTATCCTGCTCGGGAAGCGACATGGTAAAGCCGGCCGCCATACCTCTGGGAATGATTGAAATGTGGTGAACAGGGTCCTGAGTTTCGAGATAGTACATACAAACCGCGTGTCCTGCCTCGTGATAGGCGGTGATGCGGTTGTCCTTCTCGGTTGTTTTGCGGCTCTTTTTCTCGGTACCTGCAACAACCTTGATGGTGGCCTCCTCAATATCTGCCTCGGTAATGGCCTTGCGGTCTTTTCGTGCGGCAAGGAGAGCGGCCTCGTTCATAAGGTTTTCAAGGTCTGCGCCTGTAAAGCCTGTGGTGGAGCGGGCGATAACCTTAAGATCAACATCGGGAGAAAGCGGCTTGCCGCGTGAGTGAACCTTTAAAATTTCCTCTCTGCCCACAACGTCGGGGTAACCGACAACTATCTCTCTGTCAAATCTGCCCGGTCTTAAGAGGGCAGGGTCAAGAATATCGCGGCGGTTTGTAGCGGCGATAACGATAACGCCCTCGTTCATTCCAAAGCCGTCCATCTCAACTAAGAGCTGGTTTAAGGTCTGCTCGCGTTCGTCGTGTCCGCCGCCGAGGCCTGCGCCTCTGTGACGGCCGACAGCGTCAATTTCATCTATGAATACAATGCTGGGTGAGTTCTTTTTGGCTTGCTCAAAAAGGTCGCGAACTCGCGATGCGCCGACACCGACGAACATCTCAACAAAGTCAGAACCCGAAATCGAGAAGAAGGGAACTCCCGCTTCGCCTGCAACGGCTCTGGCAAGCAGGGTCTTACCCGTTCCCGGAGGTCCCATAAGAAGAACACCCTTGGGAATTCTTGCTCCGAGCTCGTTAAACTTTTTGGGCGATTTGAGAAAATCAACGATTTCTGCAAGCTCTGCCTTTTCCTCGTCAGCGCCCGCCACATCCTTAAATGTCGTGTGCCTGCCGTTTTTGTCGTTTGCGATTTTAGCTTTTCCAAAGGAAGAAATTTTTCCTCCGCCGATTCCGCCGTCCTGCATTTTCTTAAAAATTACAAAGTAAAATACAACAAACAGACCTATCAACAAGACTGTTGGAAGAAGCGAAAGCCACCAAGGCGCAGGATCAGCGGGCTTGTGGTCGACCCTTATCCTGTCTTCAAGCTCTTTACCCTCGTTGTATTGCTCAACATAAGGCTCAACATCTTCTAAAAAGAGAGAGATGCTGGGCAGGGTGTAACTTATCTTGTCGGTTTTTAGCTCTTCGTCCTTTTCTCTTAAGGTAATGGAAAGTTTATTGTTGTTGAAATCAACGGTGTATTCCTTTACTTTGTTGTCTTCAAACAGGGCAACGATTTGGTCATATTTAAGAGTATCAGCCTTTGGTATAAGCTCCCACATACCCCAGACGACCAGTAAAATTGCTGCACTTGTCAGGATGTAGCTGATTATGCTGCGTTTTTTCATCAGCAGATTACCTCCGTATTATTTTGTATAAACTTCGGGCTTTAAAACGCCGACAGCGGGGAAGTTGCGATACTCCTCGTCGTAGTCAAGCCCGTACCCGACAACAAACTCGTCGGGAATATCAAAGCAGAAATAATCCGCCTTTATATCTACCTTTCGTCTTGACGGCTTGTCAAGTAAGGTTGCGATTTTAATGCTCTTGGTTCCGCGAGCCTTTAAAAGCTCGGTGATGTACTGCAGGGTCATTCCGCTGTCGAGAATGTCCTCAACTATCAAAACATCGTAGCCGTGAAGGTCTAAATCAAGGTCCTTGATAATTTTAACAACGCCCGAGGTTTTGGTGCCGCTGCCGTAACTCGAAACTGCCATAAAGTCGATCTTGGCGGGAATGGTGATGGCGCGCATAAGGTCAGCCATGAACACGACCGAGCCTTTGAGCACGCTTACCATAAGGAGATTTTTGCCCTTGTAATCGCGGCTTATCTGCTCGCCAAGCGCATTAACCTTTTCTTTAAGCTCTTCTTCGGTAACAAGGATTTTAAGAATGTCGTTTTTCATAGTGTTGTTTCCCCATTTTGCTTAGAGACCTCAATCAAGATGATATTCCTGCTGTCTTTTTTGACTGCAACCGAGCGGTCAATACCGACACCCTCTGCCCAGAACACTCTGCTACCCAGAGCCAACACAGGTATTATATCTCTTTTTTCGGCCTCGATTTTTGACTCATTAAAAAGTTTTTTTAAAGTTTTTGTAACATTTCTTGGAAAAAGGGTGATCTCATCACCGATTTTTCTGTTTCTTATTACAAAACCGTCCTCTATTATATCACAGCTTAAACAGTTTTTTAAGAGGTTTCCTGAATTTTTCTTTAAATTTTCAAACTCTTCATATTTTATAGCTTTGATGGTAAGATGTCTGCCGTCTGGCAGGGCGTGTTCGCCGAGGGAAAAGGCGAGTTCAAAATCGCATTTTTGCTTTTTTGAAGGCTTTTTTATTTCTATGCTGTCGCCCGAGCATTTTAAGACCCTATCACTTGACACCGAGATGCAAAAGCTCTCGCTGCTCAGCGCTTCTATTACCTCGTCGGTAAGCTTTTTGGTGACAACAACATTATTTTCCCTGCAAAACTTGGTTATTATACTGCGCTTAAGAGCAATATTTAATTTTGAAAGCTCGTCTTTTAAAAGAACTCCGTTTTTACAGATTTTGCTATACTCTTTGTCACAAATTTCGTTAAAAAAGCTCTGCTGCTCGCGGGAAAGCTCTGTTAAATTTAAGACCGCCGACTCAAATGCGGGGTTTATCTCTTTTAAAAGCGGAACGACCTTGTGTCGAATAAAATTGCGGCTGTATGCGGTGTCGCTGTTGGTTTTGTCGGTCCTGAAATCCTGCCCAAAGGATGCAAGATAGCCTTCTATCTGCTCACGCGAGCATCTTATCAAAGGTCTTATAATGTTATCCCTTTTGGGCGCGATAGAGGAAAGCGCCGCGGGAGAAGCCCCTCTTGCAATGTTAAAAATCAAGGTTTCGGCACAGTCGCCGAGGTTGTGAGCGGTTGCGACTTTTGTCTTCTCACCGATAGAGCGGGCAGTTTCATTAAAGAAAGTGTAGCGCACATCTCTGCCGCATTCCTCAAAGCCAATGCCCTTTTCTTTTGCGAGGGTGGAAACATCGCACCTTTTAAGGTAAAAGGGAATAGAGTGTTTTTTACAAAATGCGCGGACGAACTGCTCGTCGCTGTCGGCATCCTCGCCTCGTAAAAGGTGATTTACGTGGCAGACCGAAATCGAAAGGTCAAACTGCTCGCGTATCTCTAAGAGAAAGCAGAGCAGCGCCATAGAGTCCGCCCCGCCCGAAACGGCGGCGATAACGCTGTCACCTCGGGAGAGCATATCGTAATCGCAAATGGTTTTCAGGGCAGTTTTATTCATTTTTTAAGTACCCAAGGGTCGAGAATTTGGTGTACTGTCCGTCCCAATGGAACTGGATAGTTCTGGTTTCGCCATGTCTGTTTTTGGCAATGTCGCAGTTTACGATGTAGCTTACGCCCGCCTCGTTCTGCTGACCCTGAGCCTGCTCGCCGTTCTCGTTTTCGCGGTAGAGCATAAGAACAATGTCGGCATCCTGTTCGATAGAGCCCGATTCACGCAGGTCGGAAAGCATC
>CAZDSQ010000090.1:0-3930 GCA_964508295.1 uncultured Oscillospiraceae bacterium
TAGGGCTATGCCCGAAAATGAAAAACCACCCGCTATGCGGGTGGATTTTTATTTATTGTCCTTAATGAGCAGCACTGTTGCGGCAATCATAATTGCGAGGCCGACAACAAACTGTACGGTTATGGTTTCGCTAAGTGCAAGCACGCCAAACGCCGCACCCAGAAAGGGCGAAATAGAATAAAACGCGCTGGTTTTTGCGGCCCCAAGCTCCTTTTGAGCCTTGATATAAAAATTGATGCTTAGTCCATAAGAAACAAAACCCAAAAGCAAAATCGCAGGAATAAGGGCAACACTTGGAAAACTCTCTCCTGCTATAAGTGCAACAATAAGACTTCCAAGTCCAGAGAAGATGCCTTTAATGGTGGTAATTTGCACCGAGGATTTTGAGCTGAGACGGCGGGTGCAGTTATTCTCAAAGCCCCAGCAGCAAGCCGCGGCAAGCACTAAAAGCGAGCCCCAATTAAGTTCAAGACTTTGCTTTCCCTCCAGGCTTAAGGTGATGCTTGCAAGTGTTACAAGAGTTATAGCCAGTACAAGCCGCCTTGACAACGCCTCCTTGAAGATAAAAAATGCAATCAGCGTCGTTGCAACTATCTCAAAGTTATTAAGCAGTGAGGCATTTGCTGAGCTTGTATGGTTTAAGCCGAGCATCAGGAGAATAGGCGCCGCAATGTCAAGAACTATCATACCGATGGTGTAAGGCAGTTCTGCTCGAGTTAGCGGCGGCGCTTTTTTCTTTTCGCCGCCCAAAAGCCCGCAAATAAAAAGCCCTATTCCTGCCCCAAGATACAGAAACGCCGCCATCATGGTAGGCTCTGCCTCACGAAGTAGCAGTTTGCTCAGCGGAATATTTATCGCATAAAGTGCCGCCGCAAGCAGAGCAAGTGCGGTGGCAAAATTTTTGTTTTTCATCTATGCCTCCCCTATACATTTAAAAATACAAGCGCTACCGCGCCAACCGCAAGGCCTGTCCATTCGAGTTTTCCAAGCCTTTCTTTGTAGACGAGCACTGAAAACAGAGTGGTTAAAATCATACCGCCGACTGCAATAACAGGGAAAATAACGCTCTCAGATAAGGTTGTGGAGAACATAAGGATTATAAAATTGTTTAAAAGCGCGCTGCTGATTCCGCTTACAACAGGGAGTAAAAGCGAGCTTTTTGAAAGCGCCTTAAAATCAGGGTTTTTGTCCTTTAAATATTTTGCAAGGCAGAAGATCGTCGCAAAGCCGATGCCGAAAAACATAAGGGTGCTGCTGTATTCAGCATTAAAAGCTGCCTGCTGATATTTTTGAACGATGGAGCAGCCTGCATTTCCAATAAGTAAAAGCAGGGCAAAGATCACCCATTTTGCTGAGGTTTTAACTTGGTGATTGCGGTCAGGCTTAAAGCAGAGATAAAGCGCCGATACAATAAGCACAAGCCCGATTACAACGCTTGCGGTAATCGGCGTTTTCCAAAAGACAAAGCCCCAAATTGAAACCGCTATCAATGAGAGCTGTTTTACAAAAGAGGTCAGCGAAGCCGAGCCGTACTCAAACGCCTTGAACAGACCAACGAGCGCCATTGTGTAAAAAACGCCGTAGGCGGCTGAATAAAGGGTCACCCTTATATCAAAGCTGCCGTCAAGGGCAAAAAATACGCCCCAAGTGACAAAGGCGCTTATCGAAACCAGCAGATTGTAAAACGACGAGGTGTTCTCTATTCCTCTGTTGCGGCGCTTGAACGCCATATTTACAACGCTCATAGCCGCAGACAAAAGCGTAGCTCCAACTAAATATATGTAGGGCATTTTAGTGAACTCCTACCTCTGTTGTTTTGATGTCAAGATGATCGGTGTAGCCTATCTGAGTGAGTACAACATTGTCGGCGCTGTGATACTCGGCTATAGTTATCGAAGCGTTTGGAACATGAGGAACAACGCCGATATTCTCAAACGAAACATTAAGCCAATGTGCGCGCAAGACCCTTACAACGCCGCCGTGGGTTGCAATTAAAACGGCTTTGCCGTCGTTTTCGGCAGCGATTTTTTCAAGTGCTCTAAGAACACGCGACAAAACATCGCCGTAGCTCTCGCCTTCGGGGAATGTGGTAATTCCGGGGTTTATTCTGTAGTTTTCAAACTCCTCGGGGTATTTAGCTTTGGCGTCCTCAATAAGCATTCCCGTAAAGGCGCCGACATCGGTTTCGCGCAAAGCCTCGCAAACATTTATTTCAAGGCCGAGAGCCTGCGCGCAGGGCTTTGCCGTGTCATAGGCGCGGCAAAGGTCACTTGAATAAATGCTATCTATTTTAAGGTTTTCAGAAATGTATTTGGCTATCGACTCAGCCTGCTTTAAGCCCGCATCATCAAGGGGTACGTCAAGCTGACCCGAAAAACGCTTTTCGCGGTTCCCCTGACTGAAGCCGTGGCGAACGATTACAAACTTTACCATTTTAAACAGCTCCTTTTCCTATAAGATTATACAATAACAAAAATATACATACGATTGACAAAATTGTCAAAAAGATATATAATCTTGCTGAAAGGAGCTGGGAATAATGCAAAGCTATAGATTGTTCTGCGTAGACAAGCAAAACGGCTATTCTCTTTATCACGGCAAGGGAATTTATGTTGACGGCGAGAACAACAAATATATGCATTATGACAGCAGCCTTACTCTCACCTTTTTTATCTCCTGCAAGGGCAAAATCAAAATCGAGGGCAACAGCTATGAGATAAAAAACGGCGATATAGTTATAATGAACACCCGGCAGGTGCACAGCCTGAGTGTTGAGGATGGCAGCCTTTACGAGCGCTATTCCATTTATCTCAGCGAGGATATTTTTTCCGCTTTTCCTTTTGAAAGTAAACAGCTGTTTGATGTTTTTTACAAGACGGGTGCAAACCTTATACCTAAAAAAGCAGTTTCTCAAAGCGGGCTTGATAAAATCATTGAGCAGATTTTCTCACTTGCCGCGACACAGGATAGCACAAGCAAAATTCTTGTTACCTGTAAAATTGCCGAGCTTCTTGCCGCTTTAAACAATGCAGTCGTTCCTATAAACGAAACAGAGCAGTACGTTTCGGAAAATCCAACTGTGAAAAATGTTCTGCACTATATAAACGAACATTTTAAAGAGAATATTTGCTTAGAGAGCATTGCCGAGAGATTTTATTTAAGCAAATACAGGCTTGAACATATTTTCAAGGAAAGTGTCGGCGTTTCTCTCTGGGAATACGTTATTATCCGCCGCCTTATCTATGTCAATATTCTTATCAAGGAAAAGGTGAGGGTCAGCGAGGCGGCTTACGAGGCTGGCTTTTGCAATTACTCGAATTTTTACCGCCTTTACAAAAAGCATATGAATATGACTCCCCAACAGTACAAAAAACAAATGTCCAAATAAAAAGAGCAAGGCGCAAGCCTTGCCCTTTTTGTGTTTTTACGTTTTTAGTTATTTATCCAAAATCTTTTTTGCGGTGTGCTCGTCGGTGATAAGGGCGTTTACAAGACCCGAGCGCAGAGCGCCGCGGATGGCTTCAACCTTGTCCTCGCCGCAGGCAACCGCAACTATCTGCTTTGCGTTCTTTAGGTTGCCGTAAGAGGCGCAGAGGGTGTTTTCGTAGAGGCCCAAAACCTCGCCGTCCTCTGAGAAAAAGTGGGTCGCGATGTCGCCGATAGCTTTGTCCTTCTTTTCGCTGTAGCCAAAGGTTTTGCCGAAAAGCTCAAGAACATCGGTGTTTCCGATTCCTACAAGCGCGAGGTCAATATCGTCCCAAAGTCCCTGCAGCTTTTTGTAGTAAGAGGTCTTTTTTAAAAGGTCGCAGTCGCTTAAATCATCGGGCAGGTAGGGGAACCAAGCGTATTTTACAGCGGCACCTATCTTGTCCGCCATACTGCGCGCGATCTCATTTGACAAAAAGTAAGGTCTGTCGGTATCGGTTGCGC
>CAZDSQ010000091.1:0-3870 GCA_964508295.1 uncultured Oscillospiraceae bacterium
GATGGCATCTGTTATCTTATTGACCACCCCGATGCCGAGCTTGCCGATTTAATGGAGTTTGTTAAGGGACCCGACTTCCCCACCGGCGGAATCGTAATGGGCAGAGCGGGCATCCGCGCCGCTTATGCAACCGGCCGCGGCAAGATAATCCTGCGTTCCAAGGCTGAGATCGAGGAAGATAAGAGCGGAAAATTCAAAATCGTTGTAACCGAAATTCCCTATCAGGTAAACAAGGCCCGCCTTATCCAGTCCATTGCCGAGCTTATCAAGAATAAGAGAATTGAGGGCATTTCCGACCTGCGCGACGAGTCTGATCGCGACGGACTTAGAGTTGTTATCGAGCTTAAGCGCGAGGCAAACCCGCAGGTAGTTTTAAATCAGCTTTACTCATACACACAGCTTCAGATTACATTCGGCGCAATTATGCTGGCTATCTGCGACGGTCAGCCGAAAGTCCTTTCACTAAAGGAAATGATGAACTATTATATCGACTTCCAGAAGGAAGTTATCGTTCGCAGAACTAAGTTTGACTTAAAGAAGGCGCAGGACAGAGCCCACATTTTAGAGGGTTACGTTATTGCGCAGGATAATATTGACGAGGTCGTCGCGATACTGCGCCGCTCAAAGAGCATCCCCGAGGGTAAGGAAGCCCTTATGGAGCGTTTTGGCTTAACCGACGTTCAGGCAACCGCAATCGTTCAGATGCAGCTTGGCCGCCTTACAGGTATGGAGCGGAGCAAAATTGAGGAAGAGCTTGCCGCAATCAGAAAGAAGATCGAGGAGCTTCTTGCCATTCTTAATGACGAAGACCTCGTTCTCGCCATCATCAAGGAGGAGCTTGCCGCTATTTCCGATAAGTACGGCGACGAGAGAAGAACCGCAATCGAGAATATCAGCGGCGAGGTTGATATTGAGGACCTCATTCCCGTTGAAAACAGCGTTGTAACCCTCACCCACTTCGGTTACATCAAGCGTATTCCTGCTGACACCTACAGAACTCAGGGCAGAAGTGGCCGAGGCGTTTCGGGTATGACAAGGCGTGAGGACGACTTTGTTGAGGAAATGTTCGTAGCCTCCTCACACGATTACGTTCTCTTTATCACCGAGAGCGGCAAGATGTTTAGGCTTAGGTGCTTTGAAATTCCCGAGAGCAGCAGAACTGCAAAGGGAACTAATATTGTAAACCTACTGCCTATCGAAAACGGCGAAAAGATTGCCGCTATGATTCACTTATCCGACCTTGACGACGAGGACAAGTATCTCGTTATGGCAACCGAAAAGGGTATCGTTAAGAGGACAAAGCTTACTCAGTACAGAAACATCCGAAAGAACGGACTTATTGCGCTGAACCTCAAAGAAGATGACAGGCTCTGCGCCGTAAGGCTCACAAGCGGCGAGGACACCCTGCTTATCGCAACCCGTAAAGGTAAGGCTGTCAGATTTAACGAGAGTGATGTTCGCGCCATGTCGAGAACTGCAACCGGCGTGCGCGGTATTAGGCTCAAGGGCGACGATATTGTTGTTGCATTTACCGTTGTTAAAGACGGCGAGTACCTCGTTACCATCACCGAAAAGGGCTATGGTAAAAAATGCGAGCCCGACCAGTACAGAGTGCAGTCGAGAGGCGGCTCGGGAGTTATTAACTACCGCGTTGACGACAAGCGCGGCGAGGTCTGCTCTGTTCGCAGTGTAAGCGACGAGGACGATCTTATGATGATCTCCGATAACGGCGTTATCATCAGAATTCGCCTTTCAGATATCAACGTTTCCTCGAGAAACACCCTCGGCGTGCGCGTAATGCGCGTTGACGAGGGCGCAAAGGTTGCCGCATTTGCCGCAGTCGAGCACGACGAGGAGGCTCAGACCGAGCAGGTCGAAAAGCTTTCTGAGGAAGAACTCAAGGCGCAGGAGTTAGAGGCCGCGGCAGAGGATGAAAAGGCTCCCGTCGAAGCCGATGAAGTCCCCGATGATGACGAGGCCGAGGTCGAAGCAACCGAGGAATAAGAAAAATCCTATTCCCACCCCGTAAAAATAATAACAAATTGTAATATAACCTAAATTTATTACAAACAGTAAAACCCCGTGAGATAATCACGGGGTTTTATGTTTATAATTAGTCGGAAATATAAAAGCAGTCCTCATTCCATTTTACAGGATTTGTGTCAATGTAGTTCCATATTTTAAGGTAATCACGCTCGTCACGGATAATATGGTCGTGAAATGAGCGCTGGAAAATTAATTTCCTTATTTCCTTAGTAACTAAAGTTTTAAATGATTTAACTATTTGCGGGAGTGATTTTGTAGGGGACGATGTGGGCATCGTCCCCTACAATTTCACATAACAGTTTCTTTTTGTCCTTGGTACATATCGTCACAAAATAATAGCCGTTCTGACTGTAATCAAAACCCTTCAATCTTGTTCTTTTTATTTCAGCTAAATTCATTCTCATCACCAAGCAGATTATAGCATAAAAAACAAAGACGGCAATCTGCCGTCTTTGTTTACTGTTTGTAAAATTAAAATCAAATATTACAAATTGTTTATTCTGCCTTATTAGCTTTTTTGCCACGCTTTTTATTGGCGACTGCCGCAACGGTCTTGCCGAGGGCAAAGAGCGCGATAACGTTGGGGATAACCATAAGGTAGTTAAACATATCGGTAAGCTCCCAAACTAGATCGTTGGAAAGCAGTGAGCCGACAAACACGAAAGCGATTGCGATGATTGAATATATGAGGTTGAATTTCTTGCCAAAGAGGTAAACTGCGTTAATTCTTCCAAAAAGGTTCCAACTGAGAATGGTGGAGAATGCAAAGAAGAAAAGGCAGATAGCAACAAAGATAGCGCCGATGTTTGCATTTCCAAAAGCGGTGCCGAATGCGACCTGCGCAAGATTTGTTTTTGTAAGGTTTGCCGCCTGGGCAGCGCCAGAGAGGAATGTTCCGTCTGCAAAGTTTGCGGGATTGAGGGGGGCGTTCTCGCCTGCAAAGAGTGTCGAGATAACAACAAGAGCAGTAAAGGTGAGAACTATGAATGTGTCAATAAACACGCCGATCATAGCCGAGATGCCCTGCTCGTGAGGATCCTTGACGTTTGCCTGAGCGTGAGCGTGCGGGGTCGAACCCATACCTGCCTCGTTGGAGAACAGTCCGCGCTTTGCGCCCTGGCTGATTGCGGCGTAGATAGCTGCGCCGACAGAGCCGCCAACGATAGCGTTTGCGTTAAATGCGTACTTGAATATCATTGCAAAGGTATCAGGAATGTCTTTGAAGTTAATTCCTAAAACGATAAGTCCACCTACAATGTAAAGTCCTGCCATAACAGGAACCATCTTTTCGGTAACAGAGCCGATTCTCTGAACGCCGCCGATAAAGATAAATGCTGCGATAGCGGCAACGAAAAGTCCGGTTACCCAGGTGGGAATGTTAAAGGCGTTGTTAACAGCCTCGCTGATGGAGTTTGACTGAACCATCGAGCCCATAAAGCCGAGAGCCAGCATAGCAGCAACTGCAAAGAAGCCTGCGAGGAACTTTCCGAACTTGCCTTTAAACACGCTTTTTATGTAGTAAACGGGTCCGCCGTGAACGGTACCGTCCTCGTCTACAACACGGGTCTTCTGAGCAAGAATTGCCTCGCCGTAGATAGTTGCCATACCGAAGAATGCGATTATCCACATCCAGAAGATAGCACCGGGTCCGCCGATAAGGATAGCGCCGCAGGCACCGACTATGTTACCGGTACCAACCTGAGCGGCGATAGCGGTTGCGAGAGCCTGAAAAGAGCTAAGACCGCTGTTTTGCTTGTCGCCCTTCATTGAGAAGTTGCCGAAAACCTGCTTCATACCCGCTCCAAAGCAGCGAACCTGAACGAA
>CAZDSQ010000092.1:0-3729 GCA_964508295.1 uncultured Oscillospiraceae bacterium
GCTTTTTTAATTGAAAGTTGAGAATTGAAAATTATAAACAAACATTTATGATGTATTGTAGGGAACGACCTGTGTGTCGTTCCGTTATTTTGGTTTTGCGGCACGACACGCAGGTCGTGCCCTACGATTTTATACCAACATTGGATTTAACAATAAGATTTTCCATTTTTAATTTGACTATGCTCTTGTTTTTTTATTGAGTTTAGGGTAATATATTTATATACCAAGTTTTTACAAATGGAGGCAAAATCCTTGAAAGAAAAATTTAGTCGTGCACTATCCTTGTTTGTGACCTTTTTCAAGATAGGCGCATTTACTTTCGGCGGCGGATACGCAATGATTCCTCTCATTCAAAAAGAGGTCGTTGACAATAAAAAATGGATGAATGATTCTGACATTCTCGATATAATCGCAATCGCGGAATCCACCCCCGGACCGATTGCAATAAACTCAGCAACCTTTGTCGGCTACAAGGTTGCGGGCGTTTTCGGCTCGTTTTGTGCAACCCTCGGCGTTGTGCTGCCTTCGTTTGTTATAATTTCAATCATCTCGCTTGTGTTAAGGGAATTTTCCTCGCTTAAAGCGGTGCAGTTTGCCTTCCGCGGAATAAGAGCCGGTGTTCTTGCCCTTATCCTAAAGGCGCTCATCTCTATGTATAAACAATGCCCCAAGGGCGTTGTCAGCTACATTCTTATGGCGCTTGCCTTTATTTTTGCGGCGTTCTCTGAAATAAATGTTATCTTTATCCTCATCGGCTGTGCCGTTTTTGGACTTATTGCTTCGTTTATTGCGGCAAGGAGGGCTGAGAAATGATTTTTTTGGAGCTTTTCCTTACCTTCTTTAAAATCGGACTTTTCACCTTTGGCGGCGGCTACGCAATGCTGCCCCTCATTATGTCTGAGGTACAGTCAAACGGCTGGATGAGCCAGAGCGAGCTTGTTGACTTTATTGCCGTCAGCGAGTCCACCCCCGGACCCTTTGCCATAAATATCGCAACCTACGTCGGCTCGCAGACGGGCGGAATTCTCGGCTCGGTCTGCGCAACGCTGGGCGTTGTTCTGCCCTCGTTTATCGTTATTCTTATCGTGGCGCAATGCTACGAAAAGTTTAAGGAGAGCCGCGTTGTAAAGGGCGTTCTTTCGGGTCTGAGACCTGCCGCTATCGGTCTTATCGGCTCAGCGGTGCTTACTGCGGCGGCAACGGTTTTCGTTCCTGCAGAGCCCGCTCCTCTTTTAGAGGTCATAACAAGCTATGATTTTATCTGCGGTGCGGTGATTTTTTTAATTTGCCTTCCCCTTATTCTTAATAAGAAAAAGAAAATTCATCCCATTATCGTTATCGCCCTCGCGGCAGTTTTGGGAATTGTTTCGGGCTATGCGCCGCTTTTGTTTGCTTAACTTTTAATTAGAATTTGTAGGGGCGGGTCTCCGCGCCCGCCCGTTTAGTCTAATGTTATTAGCGGGAGGGCACAGAGGCCCGTCCGTTTGCGGTGCCCGAAAATTTTTCGCTTTTTGCTCAAATTTTCGACCGCAGCACCCGCTTTTGCCTCGCTTCATCTCGCACTGCGAGCGCTTCGGCAACACGCCCCCTACTTTTTATTATTACCTTGTAACCTTTCTTTAAAAAAGGGTAGTTATATAGTGAAAGGCCTTTTTATAGCGCGGAGGTGACACAGATGGATGACATAATGATAGTTGAGCTGTTCTTAAATCGAGATGACAGTGCGCTTGTTGCCGTTAAGGCAAAGTACGAGCGGCTTCTTTTGTCGGTTGCGCAGGGTATCCTGAAAAACCGCGAGGACAGCGAGGAGTGCGTAAACGACACCTATCTCGCATCGTGGAACAGTATTCCGCCGCACAAGCCGCAAAAGCTCGGTGCGTATCTGTCCAAAATAACCCGCAACCTCTCGCTTAAAAAGTGGCGGGAAAAAACAGCTAAGAAGCGCGGCGGTGGCTCGGTTCACCTTTTGATGTCCGAGCTTGACGACTGCATTTCTGACGGCAGGAGCATAGACCAAACCATAAGCGAAAAGGCTCTTGCCGAAATCATCGACTCTTTTTTGCGCACACTCGACGAAGATGAGCGCGATCTGTTTATCCTGAGATACTTTTATTTTTACTCGGTTACCTCTCTTGCGGAAAAATTCGGCTTTAGCAAGTCCAAGGTAAAGACACAGCTTTACCGAACCCGCCAAAAGCTATCCATCCGACTTGAAAAGGAAGGTGTAACGGTATGAAATCAGAGAAAATTATTGACGCGATAGGTCATATAGGCGACGACCTTATAGAGAACGCCAACAAACCCAGACTCAAAAAGAAAACCGCCCGCAAAAAGTGGCTCATTCCCAGCGTTGCGGCGGCTTTGGTTCTGATTATTGGTGCGGGACTTTTCTTCTCGCCCGACAAGACCCCCATTGATATTACCGCCAAGGCAACAGTCTTGCAAAAAGCGCAGTACCCCGAGCAGATTAAGTATCCCGACGAGGAAAACTACGGCGCCGCCGCAGAGGATGCTTGGTACAAGCAACTGGTGGAAAAACGGCAGAAATACGGCGCGAGCGTCGACATTTCAAGCTTTTTAAACAGCAGTATCCCCGAATTTTTGTCAAATGCGGGAGAGGAAAACCTCGTTTACTCGCCGCTAAACGTTTACATGGCGCTCGCCATGCTCACCGAGGTTACCGACGGGCAGAGCAGGCAGCAGATCTTAGACCTGCTCGGCTACGACGATATCAATGCTCTGCGGGAGCAGGCAAACTACATCTGGAACGCCTGTTATAATGACGACGGCACCTACTCAAGCATTCTTGCAAGCTCAATGTGGCTTCAAAACGACCTTGCTTACAAAGAAAAAACATTAAAAAGCCTTGCTGAAAACTATTTTGCCTCGTCCTTTAGCGGCGAGATGGGAACGCCCGAATACAACAAAGCCATTCAGGATTGGCTAAACGAGCAGACGGGCGGGCTTTTAGAGGGTCAGATAGGCGAGATAAAAACCTACTCTGACACAGTTATGATGCTGGCGACCACCCTATATTTCAGCGCAAAGTGGGGCGAGTGGTTTAGAGAAGATGACAACACGCAGGACGTTTTCAAGGCAAAAAGCGGCAATATCACCTGCGAGTTTATGAACCAGACCTTAAATGACAGCTTTTACGTCGGCGAAAACTTTTCTGCCGCCAAGATAAGCTTTAACAACAACCAAGGTCAGATGTGGTTTATGCTTCCCGACGAGGACGTTGACGTTAGCAAGCTTGCCTCCGACAAGGACGCACTCAATTTTATCTCAACAAACGGCAAAAGCGGAGCCGAGGAGATTTCCGACTCACGCATAAACATTTCTGTTCCTAAGTTTGACGTTTCGTCGCAGATAAAGCTTCGGGACGGCCTTAAAAACCTCGGCGTAACCGACATTTTTGAGTTTGAGACCTCGGACTTTTCGCCCCTTACCGACGACACCGACGTTATCGTTTCCGATGCGCTGCACGGAGCGAGGGTCAAGATAGACGAAGAAGGCTGCACCGCTGCGGCTTACACGGTGATTACTATGACAGGCGGCGGCATTTCACTCGGCAATGAGTTTGACTTTGTGTTAAACCGACCCTTTATGTTTGTGATAACCTCGCCAAACGGCCTGCCACTATTTACAGGAATTGTAAACAACCCGACATAAAAAAAGCGCTGCCCGAACGGAGACACTTCGTAAAGAAGTAGTCTCCGTTTTTATATA
>CAZDSQ010000093.1:0-3719 GCA_964508295.1 uncultured Oscillospiraceae bacterium
TGCGAGTGTGCTGGAATCGGCAGACAGGCACGTTTGAGGGGCGTGTGTCTTTGGCGTACGGGTTCAAGTCCCGTCACTCGCACCAAAATATCGTCTTGAGCTTTTGCTCAGGACGATATTTTTTTGCAAATCCGATGGGACTTGAAGCCTAAGAGGGCGACTGCGTGAAGAAAAACAGTCCGGTGGACTGTTTTTTAGCAGGCGGTGCGCAGTTTTTGCGGGAGCAAAAACAAGCAGTCAAGACGCCGTAGGCGGCTGTGTCCCGTCACTCGCACCAAAATATCGTCTTGAGCTTTTGCTCAGGGCGATTTTATTTGCGTTTTGTTAGAATTTGATGAAAAAAGCGAGCAATATGTTCTAAAACAAAAAGATTTTTAATATTTTATTGATTGAAATAGGGATTTTATTGTGTTATTATATAAATATAATATTAAAAGAATAATTAGATAGGTAAGGTAATTGACAGAATGGTTACTTATTTATTGATTACAGGCGTAGTAATAATTGCCTGCGTTTTGTTTCGCGGGGTTTCGGGCAAGCTTGGCATTCCGATGCTGTTTGCCTTTATTTTGCTTGGTATGTTATTCGGCTCTGACGGACTTGTTAAAATACCGTTTGACGATTACACATTCGCCGAGGAAATATGTACCATCGCGCTGATCTTCATAATGTTTTACGGCGGCTTCGGTACAAAATGGAGCCTTGCAAAGCCTGTTGCGGCGCATGCGATCGTTCTTTCCTCGTTTGGAACAATTCTTACCGCAGGTATAGTTGGTCTGTTTTGCCACTTTGTTCTTAAAATCGAGCTTTTGGAGAGCTTTCTTTTGGGTGCGGTAATCAGTTCGACCGACGCGGCCTCGGTGTTCTCAATTCTGCGTTCAAAGCATCTTAACTTAAAGTATTCAACCGCATCGCTCCTTGAAATTGAAAGCGGTAGTAACGACCCGTTTTCGTATATGCTGACAGTCATTATCCTTGCACTGATGAGCGGAGAGGCGAGCGGCTGGAGCTTTGTGTATATGGTTTTTGCCCAGATCGTTTTTGGCGTGATTTTTGGAATTGTAGTTGCCTTTATTGCGGAAAAAATAATGAGAAATCCAAGGCTTATGTCCTCGGGCTTTGACGCTGTGTTTCTTGTTGCGGTGGCGGTTTTTTCGTATGTTCTTCCAAGCCTTGTTGGCGGAAACGGATATTTGAGTGTTTATCTTACGGGTATAATCCTCGGAAATCGAAAAATAGGCAATAAGCAGGCGCTTGTTCACTTTTTTGATGGCATAACGGGTCTTATGCAGATGGTCCTATTCTTTCTTTTGGGACTTCTCTCGTTCCCGTCACAGCTTGTAAATGTGTTTATTCCCGCGTTGTTTATAGCGCTGTTTTTAACATTGGTCGCAAGGCCGATTGCGGTGTTCCTGTTGTCTGCACCTTTTAAATGCAGACTAAACCAGCTTGCGCTTGTTTCCTGGGCAGGAATGCGCGGCGCAGCGTCAATCGTTTTCGCAATTCTGACCGTTATCAGCACGGCGTTTACCCAAAACGATATATTCCATATGGTTTTCTTAATCGTTCTGTTCTCAATTTTGATTCAAGGCTCGCTGATTCCGTTTGTTGCCAAAAAGCTTAATATGACCGACGATGGCAGCGATGTTATGAAAACCTTTAACGACTACACCGACGAGTTTCCGATAAGATATATTCAGTTTACCATTCCTGAAAATCATTCGTGGGACGGCAAAATGGTCAAGGAAATTGACCTGCCGCCCGACTGCCTGCTTGTTCTCGTTATAAGAGATGGTAAAAAGCTTGTTCCCAGAGGAAATACTGCCATCCATTCGGGTGATATTTTGATTATGAGCGGAAGTGCCAGCGAGGAAACGCGAGGTGTTAACCTTAGCGAAAAAACAATTTTAAAGGGCGATGAGTTTGAAAATAAGACCATTAAAGAAATAAACGAGGAAAACAAACTTATTGTAATGATTTTGAGAGGAAATCACACCATTATTCCTAAGGGCAACACCCATATCAAAGAAAACGATATCTTGGTAATAAACGATTATTCTGAGGTTCAGGAATAAAAAATAAACCCCGCATCTGCGGGGGTTTGTTTTTTATTTTTTGCCTTTTGAAAGGCGGTTGAACAGCGGGAAGGTAAGCGGCCAGACGCAGCCTGCAAATGCGGTGAGCAGGAAATAACGAAGGCCGTCTGCAAAATAGTTTTCGCCGAGCAACATATAGAGGGGTTGTTTCAGCCCTGATTTGATTGCAAGGATAGGCAAAATTCCGATCACAAGCTTTAGAACCTGCACCCACCATACCGATTTGGTGTCAAAATTGGTGTATTTGGTGTCGATTTCATAGGTCAGCCAAATTCCCAAAATACAGCCGAGCATTGTGTAAGCGTTTTTGTTGGCGCTTGCAAGATTGTGTGCATCTGTGTCGGCGGGGAAGCTGTAAAAAGTCATAAATAAAAGAAATGCAACTGCAAAAGCGGTAATAGAAGCAAAGAAGATGCGCATATATTTTTTGTTTGAAAACGCCTTGTAAAAAATGGGGTAGAAGCCGAAAATCAGAGCTACGGCAAGCAAAGCCGAAATCAAAACATCGGCAGGTGTGTGTACCCCGAGATACATTCTTGAAAATCCAATCAAAACACAAACAACAATGCAGATGATACGGACTGCGGTGTTTTTGTTAAAACGGGCAATACCGCCGAAAATTCCAACGCCCGCCTGAGTGTGTCCGCTGGGGAAGGAATATCCGGTTGCGGCATCTCTGGCACTTTCAACGATGGTAAAACTGCTGTCTTTTACCCAAGGTCGAGGAATTCTGAAGATCATCTTTAAAAACTGATTAAGTACGGTGCCGACCAATCCGATAGAGAGTAGGTAATAGCCCTCTTTTTTGTTGATGCACCAAAAAAACAGCAAACCGACCAAGATTATAACCGTTTCTTCACCAAGCTGTGTTATGGTGGAGAAAAAGGTGTCTAAAAAGGGAGTGCGTATGCCTTCAAGTAAGCGTAAAAATTCCATTTTTCTGCTCCTTTTATGTTTGTTGTTAGAATTATAGCATATTAATGCCGTAATTAACATATTTTTTTGAAAATTTGTCAAAAAACATTTTACAAAAAGAGAAAAATATGTTATAGTATAGAAAAACAATCAGGAGGTTTTTGATATGGCTTTTTGTTCAAAATGCGGCGCCGAGCTTGAAGAGGGCGCAAAGTTCTGCGCACTTTGCGGAGAGGCAACCGAGGCCAAGAGCACAGCTGATTCTGTAGCAGACACTGTAAAAGAAAAATTTAACGAGTTTAACAATACCGCAGACACAACTAATGAGTATGCTCCTGCAGATATTGAAAATAACAAGGTTATGGCGATTCTTGCTTATTTCGGCCTGCTGTTCCTTGTTCCTTTGCTTGCTGCAAAAGATTCTAAATATGCTCGTTTTCATACAAATCAAGGCTTGGTTCTTTTCCTTGCTGAAATTGTATCAAGTGTTGTTGGATTAGTTCCGCTTATTGGAGGAATCCTTTCGGGTATTTGTTCAATTTTCTTGCTTGTTGTTGCGATTATCGGAATTGTCAATGCCGCAACAGGAAAGGCAAAAGAGCTTCCTATTATCGGAAAAATTTCGCTTATTAAATAAGTACATAAAAAGCCTGCGTAACGGAGACACTTCGTAAAGAAGTAGTCTCCGTTTTTTATATAACAAAAAGA
>CAZDSQ010000094.1:0-3104 GCA_964508295.1 uncultured Oscillospiraceae bacterium
CCGCTTAAGCTCTTTTGAACCACGCCACTATGGCGTGGTTTTCGTTATACAAAAAGAGCAAGGCGCAGAAAGTGCCTTGCTCTTTTATTTTAATATTTCATCAAAGCTTGTATTAAGAATTTCCTTTAAAAGTATTATTTCATCGGGATACAGATGTCTTTGTCCAACCTCTATTTTAGCTACCGCACTTCTTGTTATGTCACAGCCCATAAGCTGCAGCTTAGCGGCTAAAATATCTTGTGTCATACCTGCTTTTAGCCTTAGCCTTTTAATATTTTCGCCTACCCTCTTTTCGACAGCGGCATTCATATTGCATCACCTTTTTGTGCTTATTTAGGAACAAAATCATTTGACTTTATTATAGGTTGATGCTATTATTTTATTGCACTTATATAAGTGCAATAAAATAAAAAGGTGTTTATATGACAGTAACATTTTTTGGGCACAGTAACGCTCCGCAGGATATTATGCCGAAATTAGAAGAGGTTTTAATCGATTTAATAGAAAACAAAAACGCGACAAAATTTTATGTTGGCAACCACGGAAACTTTGATTCAATGGTCAAGAACACCCTAAAAAAATTAAAACAGAGATATGCATACATTGATTACGCGGTTGTTCTTGCATATATTCCTATTAAAAGAAACGAGCTTGATCATAAATTTTATTCAGACACTATAATCGCTGACGGAATCGAAAACACGCCGCCCAAATACGCCATAGTCAAGCGAAATCGCTGGATGCTAGACAATTCCGATACAGTAGTCACTTATGTAAAATATATAGTTGGCGGCGCAGTACAGTTTAAAACCCTTGCAGAAAAGAAGGGCAAGATAGTTATAAATATTGCAGATTATGAATAAAAGAAAAAGAGCAAGGCGCTAAAAGCGCCTTGCTCTTTTTTCGGAGATCTATGAGCATGAGGAAATTTAGAAGTTTTCGAGCAGATATTTCTCTGCTTCGGCGCACCAGAGGCCGCCTGCTTTTTTAACCATCTCTGCCATGACCTTGTAGCGCTCGTCGGTCTCGCCGAGCTTCTCAAAGTCATCAATAGCGGTAAGGGGCATATCAATGTGTGTGTAGATAAGCTTTTTGCCGCCGGGGATGGTGGGGAGATTTACGGTCGTGTCAATAGCAACGTTGATACCACCGATGTGAGTGATCATAACAGCAGGATTTATCTTCTTTTCGCCGATCATTCTAACGATGTCGTGAATATCCTCAAGGTTGCTTCCGCTTGTTCCAGCAATGTGGTGCTGCTGATAGTGAACATTGTAGAAGTTAAAGTTTGCCGAGAAGTTCTTGTCAAGAGGACCTGCAAAGAAGTTAAGGCAGCCGTCAAATGCAAGGAGCTTATCGCCAAGCTCAACAACTGCGGGAACGGGAGCGTAAACGAAAACATCGTCATAGCCTGTTCCGTCTGTAAAGGCGAGAAGTTCGTCTTTATCAGAGGTGTTTGCAAACACAAGCTTAATTCCGTCCTTAGCTGCAACCTCAGGCTTAAAGAGGTCTGCCGCTCTGTCAAGGCGAGCCTGATCGAGATCGGTCACAACTACAAGCGAGGGCTTAACGTCGCCGTGAAGCGCAATGTCGATAGCCTCAAGACCCATAGGTCCGCAACCTGCCAATATAACGGTCTTGCCGCCCTCTTTGATGTTAGTATGGGGAGCAAAATCGCCGTCAAGGTGGTAGTTAGCCTTATATCCGCGAAGCACGCAGGAGGCAGGCTCGATTAAAGAGCCGCTAAAGAAAGCGTCACTTTCGAGCTTAATTAAATAGCCGTTATCAATAATGTGCTCGTAAACGATGCTATAGGTTGAAACTCCGCCTATCTCGCCAAAGGTGTAGCCTATGGTCTCCATTCCGCCGAGATAACTAAGCACGGGAGGAATGATAACCTTTTCGCCGACCTTATAATCATTCTTCCACTTATCAGAAACCTCGACGATCTCTGCGCAGAACTCGTGGCCTACGATTACGGGGTTCTCAGCAACGTTATCGGGAACACGAAGGTGCTTTGCGCCCTGCTTCTGAGTTTTATATGTAGACATACAAACGCTGTCTGAAACGACCTTAATAAGAATTTCGCCGTTTTTAAGGGCGGGAAGCTCGAACTCCTCTAAACGAAGGTCATTTTCGCCGTAAAGTCTGACTGCTTTTGTTTTCATAGCTTTTTCCTCCGTTTTTCCTTAAATGCGGCCTGCGCTGCCAAAGGTTCTGAGCTTATTCTTAACAACTTCCTTCATCATAACTCTTGCATCCTCAAATACAAGGAACGGCCAGGTTGAAGGATTTTCGATGCTGTTAAGCTTATCCTTAAGGCCCTTATTAAGAGCGCCTACAACATCGGAATAGATGTTGATCTTGGTAATACCGTGGTGGATAGCGTTCTGCATCTGGTCATCGGGGGTGCCGCTGCCGCCGTGAAGAACGAGGGGTCTATCGCAAACTGCCATAATCTCATCGAGTCTGTCAATTCTCAGCTCGGGAGTTTTCTGATATACGCCGTGAGAGGTGCCGATTGCAACTGCAAGAGCGTCAACATCGGTGATCTCAACGAACTTTGCAACCTCTTCGGGAACGGTGAGGGTCTCACCGGGGTCGGTATCTGTACCGGTTTCGCTGATGCTGCCAACGCTTGCATTACCAACGTGACCAAGCTCGGCCTCAACGGTTATGCCGTGAGCGTGTGCGTACTTTGTAACCTCGGCTGTATTTTTAGCGTTATTTTCAAAGTCAAGAACAGAGCCATCATACATAACAGAGCTGAAGCCTGCATCAATTGCTCTTTTGATGAGCTCAAAATCTGTTGCGTGGTCAAGATGGAAGCAAACGGGAATTGAATAGAACTTCGAGGCTGAAGCTACCATAGAAGCCATAAGGTCCATAGCTCTGCCGCCAAGGTCAACACCGAGGCCCATAAGAAGCGCGGGCGAGCCCTCTTCCTCACAAGCGTCCAGAACCGCCTTCATCATTTCGTAATTGCTGACATCGAATGCGGGGAGCGCATAGTGATTTTTACGAGCGTCCGCAAGCATTTCTTTCATTGAAACTAACATAACATAAATCTCCTTTTTAATATGTTTGTCCTCATTATAGCACCC
>CAZDSQ010000094.1:3114-3479 GCA_964508295.1 uncultured Oscillospiraceae bacterium
AGCACCCCTTTTAACATTTGTCAATTACATTTGTTAAAAAATCTTGACAAATTTAATTTTATTTGTTAAACTAAAAACATAACAAATGTAAAGGCGGCAAATTATGGCAGACGAAAAGATTTTAATGGCGGAGGCCGCAACCCTCTATTACGAAAAAAACTGCACCCAGCAGGAGATCGCTGCGAGGCTGGGTCTCTCAAGGCAGACGATCTCAAAGCTTTTAAACGACGCTATAAAAGAGAATATAGTAGAAATAAAGATCCACAATCCCATAAAGGACTGCAAGGCTCTTGAAATCGAGCTTTGCGAGAAATTTAATATTGCTTCTGCGACAGTTTGCGGAACAAGCGGCAAGGGCGAGGACA
>CAZDSQ010000095.1:0-3180 GCA_964508295.1 uncultured Oscillospiraceae bacterium
CGACCTCTAGCGTGACAGGCTAGCGTTCTAACCAACTGAACTACCGGGCCATATTTGGTGGGAACAACAGGGCTCGAACCTGTGACCCTCTGCTTGTAAGGCAGATGCTCTCCCAGCTGAGCTATGCTCCCATAAATACCGTCACTATTTCAGCGACGGATTACATTTTAACACACAGTTTCCCCGATGTCAATAGTTTTTTTGATTTTTTTTACCCTTTTTTATATATATGCCGTTTGACGAGGAAAATTCACCACAGATTCACTATTTTCGCCAAAAAATGTAGGGACCGGCGTCCCCGACGGTCCTCAAAAACATTAGATATAATTCCCGTGGACCGTCGGGGACGCCGATCCCTGCAACATTTATCACGATTTGCTTTAATTTTAAAAGTTGCGGTTTTTGTGCAGGCTTTTCTTTTTATCCTTATAATTTCCGAAAATCAGCACCCAGACGCAAAGCGCCAAAATTGCCACGATAATCACTGCAACGGCAATATACTGACCTTTGGGCGAATCGTTTTCGGTTTTGGGAACCTCGCTGACAACCTCTGACGAAACGGGCTGCTCGCTTGATATGCTTTCCTCGGATTTTTCAACCTTTGTATAAAGATTGGGAGTCTGCTCAGGGGCTACCCTTGCGCCTGCCGCCGACTCAAAGCTGTAAGCAAGATTTAAAATCTTTGCGTCATCGCCCGCGAGACCGACGATCTCAAGCCCCGCCGCCGCACCGCTAGAGTGTATTCCCATTGGAACTGTTATGGCGGGCAGACCGACAAGCGAGGGCAGATACATTCCGCAATTTAAGTAGACCGAGCTTGAGGAATTGTGGCTGCCGTACTCATCAAAGCCGCTCTTCATAGGAGTCGAAAGATAGCTGGGGAAAATAAAGGCGTCTGCGCCGTTTGTATCTAAAAGGCTCTTAAGCTCTGCCTTAAGCGCCGCCTTTGCGCTTGCGCTGTTCGAGCTTGACTCGCGGCAGGTGTTATAATAGGTAAAAAGCTTGGGGATAGAAACGGTTACAACCTTTGCTCCCTGCGCCTCAATGGTTTTCACCGCGGCATCAAAAAGAGCCGAGATCTCACTATCTATCTGCTTAAATTCGTTGGGGGAATTGTAAGTATACTGAGAAAGTTCCTTGACTATCGCAACAGTCTTTCCCTTTAAGGCGTCCTTTGAAAGAGATTTTGAATAGGTCATATCCTTTGTTGAGTCGGTTAAAACATCTAAGAGCAGAGCCGCATCGGCAACGCTTTTTGTTACCGGACCGACGGTATCTCTCGCTTTGACGACATTTTCAATACCTGAATAGTCGACGAGTGCGTGAGTCGGGCGCAGGGCAACTGTGCCGTTTAAAGCGGCGGGATAGGTCATAGAGCCGTTTGTATCGGTGGCAAGTGCGGCAACGGCAAGGTTTGCCGAGACTGCAACGGCGCTACCGCCCGAGCTGCCGCCCGCAGAGAGAGCGGTATCATATACGTTCCTCGTTTCGCCAATGAGTGAGCTGTAGGTGTATCTTGTTGCAACATCGTCGGTGCTCATATTGGTCTTGCCGAGAATAATTGCACCCTGACCGACAAGGTAGGCTACTGCAGCCGCGTCGGTTTCTGCCGCCTCTTTTGAAAGCGAGGTCTTACCCAGCGAGGTGGGAAAGCCGCTGACATCTATATTGTCCTTAACCAAAACAGGAATACCGTGCAGTATGCCGCGACTGTGCCCCGCAGCCCTCTCACTGTCGAGCTGCTTTGCTTGAGCTATGGCATTTGTATTAATGGAAATTACGCTGTTAAGCTTAATTCCTGCCTTATCGTATGTATTTATTCTTTCAATATAGGTTTCGCAAAGCTCTTGTGAGGTTATTTCACCCTTTTCGAGCATTGTTTTTATCTCGGAAATGCTTGCCTCAAAAACATATGCCCTGCCCGCCTCGTTTATTATGCTTTCGATCTGTGAAATGCCCGACGAGCTGCTCGCCAGAGCAGATATAGGGCAAAGCGAAACAGCCGCGCAAAGCGCGAGACAGATAAAGGTCTTAAAAAAAGCTTTGATAAAAATCACTTCCTTTTTAGTGCTTATCTCTATTTTATAAGACGGGCGCAGTAAAGTCAAGAAAAGCCATATGTAAATTTTCTTTTAAAGCAGTTGAGTTTTATGGCGATGTTGTGCTAAAATAAGTAATATACTTTTGAAAGGAGAGGCGAAAATGCACAAGGCATCAGTAAAGCTTAAAAGAAAGCACCCCGTGCTTCGCGTTTTTTTCACAATTATCGCGGTTATTCTTGCGGTTTTTCTGCTACTTGAAATAGGCGTTTTTGCTATCCACTACAAAGAGCCCTACACCCCCGACTACAAAAAAGAGGACATCTCGGCGGTTTTGACAAAGGAAGTTTTAACCGACGAGGACTATCCCCTGCTTTTTAAGCAGACGGGGCTTACAAAGGTCGGCATTGATTCGCTGATTTCCGCAGGCAGAAGTGAGGACATTTTAAAAATTCAAGAGGATTTTTTTGCGAAGTACGAGATTAAGAAAATCCAGTTTTCTCCCCTAACCTGCTGCCACGAAAACTACGAGGAGATTGAAACCGTACCGCTGCAAAACGGCGACATTATCATTTCCCCCACCTCGCATTTTTCATTTTTTGAGATGGGGCACAGCGCTATAGTTGTTGACGCCGCTGAGGGTAAGGTTATAAACGCGACGGGCTACAACAACAAAAGCTGCTACGAGGATATTTCGGCAATCACCATTGACCCCTCGTTTATCATTCTGCGCCCTAAGGCAGACGAGGCAACCCGAGCGCAGATTGCAGAGTACGTAGAGGCCGAGCTTTTGGACCTGTATTATTCCATTTCGGTCGGCGTTTTGTACCCCAAGTTTTCCGAAAAGCCGCTTGCCACAAACTGCTCGCACCTTATATGGCACGCCTTTAAAAAATTCGGCATTGACATTGATGCAAACGGTGGAAAAACGGTTTTACCGATGGATTTTGCGCAGTCGGAGCATCTCGAGATAGTGCAAATACGCGGCATCGACCCCGCAAGCCTTAATAAGTAAATTGAAAAAACGGGCGAACACAGTTCGCTCCTAAGCTGTTCGCCCTTGCATTTTCACTTAAAAAGCCGCCATAACGGAGACACTTCGTAAAGAAGCAGTCTCCGTTTTTATATAATAAAAAGACAC
>CAZDSQ010000096.1:0-3165 GCA_964508295.1 uncultured Oscillospiraceae bacterium
TTTTGAGGCCCTGTGCTGACCACTGGTCAACATAGTCTGCCATCGGGCTGGACGGGGTGATAGGATAAATACCAGCTACTTCTGTAAACGCATAGGAAACGTGAGCAGCGGCATTATTACCGTCCATGGTTTTCATTTTTCTTGCCATTTTATATCCTCCTTAAAGAATTAAATAAAACATTGTAAATCGGCCAGCGCCCAAGCTTCCCCTAGGCGCAATGCCACATATAATAGAATAACATTTTTGTTTCAAATTGTAAATAGTATTTTCTTTACTTTTTTGTGTTTTTTGAAAAAAATCCGACCTTTTTTAATCTGTTTTTTGGGGTGTTTTGAAGCACGGTTAAAAAATTAACAAAAAAGAATACAAAGCGTTGAAATTTCTGTGTTTTTTTGCTAAAATGAATTTTGTTTATAATCATTTGATTTTTTCGGGGCAAAATGATTGTAAACGGTAAACGGAGATGTTTTTAAGGTGCAAACGGTTTTGATTTTTTTAGGTGCTCTTATTCTCTTCACGGTTATTATTATGCTTGTTTTCGGTGCCCTGTTTTTCCACATTGCCTGCTCAAGAAACGGCAGGCTTGTTTCCAGAATTATTTCAAGCGGAGAGGTAAGTACCCTCGGGCCTTACGCTGACAAAATCAAAAAAGGGCAAGATGCTTTAGAAAAGCGGCAAAAAAGCGAGGTTTGCGTTAAGAGTGACGACGCTCTTACCCTACACGGCTACTTTTTAAAGGGCGACTACCCTAACCGCACCATCATCTGCGTTCACGGCTACCACGGAAGCCCCGCTCACGATTTCGGCTTGGCAACCGAGGAGCTTTTAAAATGCGGCAACCTTTTGTTTATCGACCAGCGGTCTCACGGAAAAAGCGAAGGAAAATACATCACCTTTGGAGTGCGCGAGTGCCGCGACTGCAGGGTGTGGGCAAACTGGCTTTGCGAGAGGATGGGAAAGGAGCATCCCGTTTATCTTGACGGCGTTTCGATGGGCGGCACGACGGTTCTTATGGCAAGCGGGTTGGATCTGCCTGAGAATGTCAAGGGGATTATTGCCGACTGCTCCTTTACCTCGCCTTATGAAATTGTAAGCTGCATTGGCCGCAGAATGTTTAAAAGAGAGCCGCGGCTGCTTATCGCAAGCGTTGATTTATACTGCAGGGTTTTTGCAGGGTTTTCTTTAAGCGAAAACAGCACTACCGCCGCCATGAACAAAAACAAGCTCCCAATTTTATTTGCGCACGGAACAAGCGACAGCCTTGTTCCCCACGCCATGACTCAGGCGGCATACGACGCCTGCACATCATCAAAAAACCTAATTTTAGCAAAGGATGCCGAGCACGGACTGAGCTATCTAATTGACACCGAGCGCTACAGCGCCGCGATATATAAATTATTTAAGGAATGCGAGAAAACCGCATAAGACAAGGAAAAGACAAAATGGAAAAGCACAATTTCGGACCGCTATTCAGTAGCGAAAGCAAAATACTGATTTTAGGCAGCTTCCCCTCGGTTAAATCGAGGCAGGCGCAGTTTTTCTACGGGCATCCGCAGAACAGATTTTGGAATGTTTTATCGGCAGTTTTAGGCTCCCCTGCCCCGCAGACCGTAGAAGAAAAGCGGGAGCTGATACTCAAAAACCGCCTTGCGCTATGGGACGTTATCGGTAGGTGCGACATAGTCGGCAGCAGCGACTCGAGCATCAAAAACGTTGTGCCAAACGACATTGGCGCGCTTTTAAAACAGACCAAAATCGAGAAGATTTTTGTAAACGGCAAGACCGCCGAAAAATACTATAACAAATATTTAAAGGCTAAGCTTGGCATTACTGCCACCGTTCTGCCATCGACAAGTCCTGCAAACGCCGCTTACTCACTCGACCGCCTTATAAGCGAATGGCAAATCATATTAAAATAAAAAAGCTCCCGACTTAACCCGTCGTGTCCTTAGCGGAGTTAAATTGAAACCGACCGTCAACAATTTCGTTGACGGTCGGTTGATGTATTATAGGGGGTTGGGCCACTGCCCAATAGTATTTGTGCATACAAATGCGATGCTGGTTCTCTCTTGAAAGAGTGCACAATATCAGTTCCATCTTTGGAAGTTAATCGCCACTATTAAATTTAATGAGAGAGTTCCAATCTATTGTTCCGTCCTCTTTACAATACTTTATAGTAAATTCTCTTATCATACGGTTTTCCGCTTTATTATAAGCTTCCTCAAACTTTTTGACATATTCATCGGGGCGGGTTCCCATAAACTCAATGATTTTGGTATAGAAATCAGAATCACCTGTAAGCCACTCCCAAAAATCCTTACCTGCCAGTTCAAGATAAAATTTTTCTTTACCTGACTTGGTTTTCTTTTTGCCGTAACCGTAACCAACCACCGGTAAATATGCTTTTTTGGCTTGTCTTACTCGCTTTTGGGCGGATTGGAAATTCTGCTCCTGTTGTTTCCTACTATTCGCATTAAAAACGGATGTTCCACTCTTTACGGCGATGCTGTAAATGGTGTTATCTTTATCTACTGTAATATCAACACCTTCAGTAACTGCCTTTTGGCCGCCAGAAACAACAATCGCAATAGGTTCAAAGAAACAGTTGCCAAAAATGGTTTCCTCACTTGATGATATGTAGGCGGCAAGGATACCATCCACAATCTGTACTGCACTATTGATGCCCTTTGCACGATACAGATACGGATTTTTTCTTTTAATAATTTTTTCCACATCAATATTGTCAAGTGTTCTGGTTAATGCGGTATAAAAATCGGTTAAGGCAGTACCAACCGCCTCAAACACCGCTTTTTCATCATAACTATCATTTAATGGCTCTATGTTCAACATTTGCTTGTTCCTCCAACTCGGATGGCATTTTGGATTTTATCGTGTATGCCTGTTCCTCTAATTCGTTTGACAACGATTTCCTGTTCACCGTTTGCAACTGCAACCAAAGTCTCACCTATTGCACGTGCAAGACCAACTGGAACAGCATTTCCAATCTGGCGGTATTTATCAACCGTTGTACCAATAAGTTTCCAATCATCTGGGAATTGCTGAATACGAGCATATTCAGCCACACTCAACGGTCTATCTTGTGTTGGATGGCACATCATTGTTGCCTTTTGTACTGGACTTGTAACAACCGTAGGACTTGGTTG
>CAZDSQ010000097.1:0-3036 GCA_964508295.1 uncultured Oscillospiraceae bacterium
CTGAAGCACCATATCGTCAATTTTGCCGTACTTGGTGGAGCAAACACCGATACCTCTATGAGCGAGGAAACCGCCGACGGTTGAGCAGGTAAGCGACGAGGGATAGTGCATTGTTGCCTTGCCTACCTCGTTTGCTGCCCACTCGATATGCTTATAGATAGCGCCTGTGCCGCACTCTATGTACATACCCTCGGTATTAACCTCGTAGATCTTATTCATTCTCTTGGTGTCAAGAATAATTCCGCCGCAAACGGGAATTGCGCCGCCCTGTGTTCCGCCGCCTGCACCCCAAGTGGTAACAGGGAGCTTATAGTAGTTAGCGATTTTTAAAACCTTGGAAACCTCGGTTGCGTTCTCGGGGCAAACAACGATGTCAGCCTCGGGCATACGCTCGCCACGGTCAGCCCACATACGGGAGAGCCAGTAGTAGTCAACGCTGTGCGAAACCTTGTCGATTGCTCTTGTGGAGCAGTTTTCTTTTCCTACTGCGTCCTCAAGTTCGGTTAAGATCATTGCGAACAAAAAGTCATTCATCTTGTACTGCATTTTGTTTATCTCCTTTAAATTGATTTATCTACTTTAAGATTGGGGAAGTATTTGCAGAATTCAGCGATTTCTTTTCTGTAATCTCCCTCAATCTCAACAAAGTGGTGGATATAAGGGCCGTCAAGCAGTCTGTCTTCGACCTTCTGAAGATCATCAAACTCGCCCCAGATGTACGTTCCGTGGGTCTGCGGGCCCTCGGTTGTTTTGCAAAGCAGCGGCAGAATCATATAATCTCCGCTCTCTTGGTCAAGGCGGGCGACTGTATATGTGCCGTCCTTACCTCTGAACCACGAACGCTGATTTACAAGGCGGGCGATAGAGTCCACGCCGCTTTCTGCCTTTTGCGACAGGGGGAACGGGCCGCAATGCCAAAGAAGTTCGGCATTTTTATTTTCGGGGTGGCGGACTGTAAACTCGCCAAAGAGCGGCTTGCCCTTTCCTAAGGTTGCTGATTTTAGGAGTGCCATTGTCATAGCGCAGTGCATATCGCTCTCGCAGGAAATCATATAGCCCATATCGTTTAATATTCCGTAGACTGTACAGGGTGCAAGCCCGTCAAACATAACGGGGGTTGCGGTCCAGCACTCTGCCGAAATAACGTCAAGCTTGTACTCATCAAAGAGGCGCTTATACATAACAACCATTGTTGCCATACCCTCAACATATTTGGGGGTAAGCTCGTCAAGCTTATAGTTGTTTCTTATGTAGTCGGCAATCTCGGCTATTTCCTCATTGCACTCCTCGGCGGCCTTTTTCATTCTGTCCTCGATGATTGCAAAGTTAAGGGCAACGATTCTGATGCCGAACTTTTCCATAAGCTCGCCCTCGTTCCAGATAACCGAGTAGAAGGGTGCGGGGCGGGCGCCGATCTGGCCGATGCGCAGGCCGCTGAAGTTTTTGACCATGCAGGCGACCCTTACAAAGCTCTCAAAGCCCTCTTTAAACTCCTCGCTCTCCACTCTGCAACAAGGCAGGTGGGAAAATGGAATGTGATATCTCTGCATCTGGCGGGAAACTCCGAAAAGTCCGCACTGGGAATCTGTGGGGCGCATACCATCGACGTAATACTCATCGTCAAGGGGAGCCCACAAAAGCACAGGCTTTCCAAGAGCCTTTGCAACGTCTGCGGCGGCCTCCTCGTTTCCAAAATTGCAGTTTATGATAAACACGGCATCGACTTCCTCTTTCTTAAGGCGGTCGATAACCTCAGCGGCAGAGTCATCATCAAACATAAGGTCCTCAATGCCAATTCCCTTAATGTTAACAAACTCTACGTTTTCGTTTGTAAAGTTCTTTTCAATGTAATCTACAAATTTCTTTCCGCGCTGCTCGGCAGAGTACCAGGTTAAAAAGGTACCTCTCGGGCGATCGGTGGTATTGCGGCGCATAGGCACAAGGCCAATTTTAACTTTGTAATTTAGCACAATATTCCCCCTTTTACATTTAGGCATCTATACCTTTAGTATAAGGGAGGTGCGCAATAAATTAAATGTAATAAACAAAATATTTTTTGTAAAAAACGTTTCATTTTTAAAAATTATGTGCTAAAATGATTTTAAGCTATATAGGAGGTGCAAAAATGAAGATAATTCCCTTTGAAGATATGTACTACACAAACTTTGTTGTAACCGAGGCTTTGGCAAAGCCGCAAAACTGGTTTGAACGCAAAAATTTTTATTCCTGCATAGGCAGGCCGAAGCCTTCTCACACGCTGCTTTGGTTTAAAGGATGCCGCGGCAGAATAACCTGCAAGGACGGCACGGTTATTGAGGCTCAAAAAAATCAGCTTACCTATATGTCAAAAGACATTGAGTACTATGTTGAGTTTTTTGACACAGCGCCCGATCAGGTTGACAGCATTGTTTTTCACTTCCAACTTTTTGACACAGACGGAAACGAATTTTGCCCTACCCTAACGCCAAGAGTTTGTATAAAAAACGTTGAGGTTTCTATGGCTATGGCGATAGATATGGCGGCTGATGAATTTGAGAAAAATATTGTCTGTGTTCCCGAAATCACCTCTGTAATATACCGAATTTTTGCTCATATTTGTAAAAAACAGCGCCGAAGCATTGCCAAAAACAAGTTCTCCTATATCCGCGCGGGAATTGAACTCTTAGAAAACAACAGCGACAAAAGCATTGAGGAAATTGCGCAGATATGCGGCGTAAGCGAGGGATATTTCCGCAAGCTTTTCAGGGAATACAGCGGCGACAACCCTATAGATTTCCGTCAGAAGCACCGAATAGAAAAAGCCAAGCAACTTTTAATTCTCGACACCTTTACGGTTGGAGAGATCGCCGCTCAGCTAAATTTCACAGATATTTATCATTTTAGCAAGACATTTAAGAAATACTGTGGGGTCTCCCCCAACAAATACTTAAAAAGCAAGCAATAAAAAAAGCCGCCATAACGGAGACACTTCGTAAAAAAGTAGTCTCCGTTTTTATATAATAAAAAGACACTTTCGGTTTGAAAGTGTCATAATAG
>CAZDSQ010000098.1:0-3035 GCA_964508295.1 uncultured Oscillospiraceae bacterium
TATTGACGTAAATATTATGGGAACTGTGTATTTCACAAAGGCAGTGCTCGGCAATATGAAGCAAAACCACTACGGTAGAATAATTAACGTGGCATCAGTCGCAGGGGTTTACGGCAATCCCACAATGGCGATGTATTCTGCAACAAAGGGCGCGGTTATTTCTCTTACCAAGGCGCTTGCCAAAGAGGTTGCGGCGGATAATATAACTGTAAATGCGGTGTCTCCGGGTACTGTCAGCCCCGCCGAGCAGGACGATATTGATTATGTTGAGCCTAATGCAAATTCGTACAGCGGCAGAACAGGCTCGACCCGAGAAAACGCCGACCTTATTTGCTTTCTTGCAAGCGACAGCGCCGCCTATATCAGCGGCCAAAACATTCAAATAGACGGCTGCAGGAAAAAAATATAGCATGAAAAATCTGCACTAAAATAAAAATGCTTGCCGAAAGGCAAGCATTTTTTGCGATTAAAGGACTTGGTTTATATCGGTTGAGTAAACCGATCCTGCGGGGTATTCGATGAACCTTGTGGCTTTTACAATAAGCCGGCCGTCCTTCATAAGATGAACACGGAGATTTGTTCCCTCGGGGCTTTCCTCGTAAAAGCTTTGAGTAACCTCAACATACTTATCGGTGAGATTGTATTTGTACGGCTCCATACCGCCGCCCTCGGAGTAGTATTTTTTGCCGTTGAAGATAACGGGGGTCTGCTCGGGGTCGCTCGGAGTAGTGGTAAAGGTGCGGTCTATAAGAACACAGGCCTCGCTGTCAAACATAAATGCGGAAGCGATGAGAGTGTCGCCTGACATGCGGAAGTTGCCTATGTACTCAACGTTCTGCTTAATATTTTTTGGGTTGATGGACTCAAACTCCTTACAATATGAGCAAAATCCGTCAACATAATTGTGGGGCAAAATCTCACCCTCAGTTTTTTTGCAAACGGTGCAGGTCTTGCGCTGAAAACAGGTGGCCTCTGCCCATTTGTGACCTAAAGCCTTGCCGTCAGTAGCGCCGCAGGCGCAGGTTGCAGGTTCTGTGCAGTTAGCGGGCGTGTAGAGATGGATGTGAACCTCGCTGCTGCTTTCATCAGTCTTTGGTGATGAGGCGTTTTTGCTCGAGGTTTCAGAATTGCCGCTCTCTGAAGCGGGTTTTGAGCCGTCTGCAGAGGAGCTGCTTTGGCTCTCTGTGTCAGCGTCAGGCTGGCTGCTGGTGTTGATTGTAACAGCAAGCTTGAGCGCGTCGGCTGCCTTGTTTGCGGCAGAGGTGGC
Organism: uncultured Oscillospiraceae bacterium; assembly: GCA_964508295.1. Taxonomy (GTDB): domain Bacteria; phylum Bacillota; class Clostridia; order Oscillospirales; family Ruminococcaceae; genus SIG578. The sequence continues at coordinate 1,268 of CAZDSQ010000098.1, forward strand.
TTTGTTTAAAATATCTGCCTCGCTAATGCCCGCGACCATCATTTCGGATACCTCAAAGGAGATTTCGGGCTTTTCGGCATTTACAAAGCCTTTTTTGTTTGCCGCAGACAAGATTTCGTCAATAACAGCGTCAAGTGCGGGTGCGGATAAATCAATTTCGTCTTTGAACGACTTTGCATCGTCGTTTAGGGCGTTTATTGCCATAACCTCGCTGTTTGCATCAAGATAGAGCTCGAACTTAGGGTTGATGGTAACAAGCAGAACAGATGCGTAGCCATCAGGCTTTTGAAACTCGGTGCCTGCAACGGTTGATGAAATGTTGTTTGAATGATTGCCTTTGTCACCGCAAGCGGAAAATGCAAGAATAAGGGTAATTGCCATAAGTAGCGCAAGAATCTTTTTCATTTTGTTTCCTCCCGATGTTAAATGTGGTTTCTAAGCACAGTATATCATTTAAAAAATCATTTGTAAATAGAAAAAAGCTTGCGTGAGGCGAGATTTTGTTTATAGCATTAGTTTTTTATTAGTGCCTTAGAAAATCTAATCCCTGCCGCTTATCAGTTTAAAAAATCCTCTAATTTGATCCGACAGTCAGGCTTGACAGATTTGAGATTTACAAGATACTCGCCCGTCTGCAACGCGGTCAGCGTTGTTGACCTCACCGCTTGAGTCAATTATAATGTAATTCGATTGTTTTGCAAGCGTGAGGAGTTTTGCAAAAACAATGAAATATTGCTTTTTTTGTCGAAAGGTGTTATAATTCGTGCTGTAATTACAATTTGTAAAAAATGAGGGTGAAAATATGCTTACAAAAAAACAGTTTGATCTGCTTGATTTTGTGGCGGAGAATGATTTTGTAACTGTTGCCGAGGCAGCAAAGCAGCTTAAATATGCAAAAGCCGAATTGCAGGCGGTTTACGACGAATGTACCGAGCAGGGATATGTAAAAGGACTTGAGATAACTGAGAAGGGTCTTGAGGCGCTCGAGCCTTACAGGGTAAAAAGAGCTGTCTTTATGGCAGCGGGCTTTGGCTCAAGAATGGTTCCTGTAACCCTTAACACCCCAAAGCCGCTTGTAAGGGTACACGGAGTGCGAATGATCGACACCCTGCTTGACGCAGTTATTGCGGCAGGAATTGAGGAGATCTACATAGTAAGAGGCTACCTTGCAGAGCAGTTTGACCAGCTTCTTTATAAGTATCCTATGGTAAAGTTTATCGAAAACCCGCTTTACGATAAGGGCAATAATGTTGTTTCGCTCAACTTCGCAGGTGAGCTTTTGAGGAATGCCTATGTTCTTGAGTCGGACCTTATTCTTTCAAACCCCAAGCTCATCACAAAATATCAGTATGAGTCAAATTATCTTACCGTTCCCACCGAGCACACAGACGACTGGTGCTTTACTCTTGACGAGGACGGCTACATAGACTCGGTCGGAATCGGCGGAGATGATTGCTACCAGATAATCGGCATCTCTTACTGGACCGACGAATACGGTGCAAGATTTGCGCGTGACATCGCCGAGGTCTGCAAGACCCCCGAGGGAATGAAGAGCTTTATGAGCTATGTTCCGCTGGTTTACCACAAGGGCGAGTATAAGATAAGGGTCAGAGAATGTAGGTTTGAGGACGTTGTTGAGATCGACTCGTTTAGGGAACTTTGCGAAAAAGACCCCGCGTATAAAATTGATTAAGTAAAAAAAGGCTTGCCTTCGAGGCACACTCCGTAAGGAAGTGTGCCTCAGCTATATTCGTGCAAAGCACGAGCG
>CAZDSQ010000099.1:0-2989 GCA_964508295.1 uncultured Oscillospiraceae bacterium
CGCCGTCCCCGCCGGTCCGTGATCGTGTTAGGCAAGCCCCCTGTGGACCGTCGGGGCCGCCGGTCCCTACAAATACAATTTAGGCTTTAGTTATTATCAAAAGCATATTATAAAATGAACTTTGATTGTTAAGCATCCTATCTTTTTATTTTAAAACAAAAAGGCTTCTCCCAAAATGGAGAAGCCTTAAATTTTTGCTTTATACTTTTGACGGTTTGTAAAAAAGAATTAACCTAATCTTTTGCTGATGTTGAGTAACCTTACAATAACGGGGCTGAGCACTAAATTAAATGCCAGCTCAATGGGGAAGTTGATAAGCCCCAAGCCGAAAATCATAAAGGAAACGAGGTTGAGATTTGCATCTCCCGCCCAGCCTGAAATAGTCGGCATAAAGAAAACAAGACAACCTAAAAGGAAAATTCCCGTGTTAACGATAGGGCAGATTATTGCGGCGGCAAAAACGCCTAAGTACTGATTTTTCTTTGCAAATAAATCGTAGACAAGTCCTGCGAAAAGGCCGCACAATGTGCCTTTTAAAAGCACCGTTACAACAGTTCCGGGAATGTTCACCGCTAAGAATGCTGCGGCATCACCGCTTATGAGCACCACAACGCCGAACACAAAGCCGAGCCATGCGCCGATGTGTTTGCCGCACATTGCCGCGCCTATAACGATGGGGATAAGCACAAGCGATACCGAGAAAATTCCGAGTTTGATAAACGAGCCCATAAACTGAAGAACGATTACCAGCGCAGTAAGAATCGCGCCGAGCGCCAGCGTTTTGGCTGACATTTTTTTTGCATCTGATTTCATAAAAAATCCTCCTTGCTACTGCTCACTAAAAAAGGATGCAGTGCTAAAAATTTTTCGGTCAGATATTCTTTTTGTAGATTGAGTATAAACCGTCAAGCAGTAAATTATCATCAACCGTGATGTTTTCGCGGCAATGAGGAACAATGGTAGAGGCAAGACCGCCCGTTGCAATAACGGTGGTGTTCTCACCTAAAATCTCTTTGTAACGCAGTATCATTCCGTCTATCATAGCGGCGGCACCGATAATTGCGCCCGAGCGCATACAGTCAACCGTGTTGCTGCCGATAACCGAAACCTCTCCGCTCAAGTCTATCTGGGGAAGCTGTGCCGTGCCCTGCGCAAGAGCATTTAGTGCAGTTCCAACACCCGTCAGAATAGAGCCGCCTATCATTTCACCTTTTTCGGTAAGCGCCGAAATGGTGGTCGCAGTTCCAAGGTCAAAAACTATTGAGGGCAGGGGATATTTGTTTTGCGCCGCAACCGAAACACAAACAAGGTCAGCTCCGAGTTGGGCAGGGTTGTCAATTTTGATGTTGAGCCCCGTCTTAACACCGGGACCTACAACAAAGACCCTGCAATCAAAGAGCATCTTGATTGCATTTTTAAGAATCATTGACACCTGCGGAACGACCGAGGAGATTATTGCGCCATCAATGCTGTCCGTAGCGCCGTGAAGCGAAAGAACTGCTTTTATCGCAACCGCATATTCATCCTGAGTCTTGTGTCTGTCGGTCGAGATGCGGGAGGTAAACAAAAGCTTTTCCTCGCAGTATGCACCGATTATGGTGTGGGTGTTGCCGACATCAATAGTAAGTATCATAAAACTCACCTGATTTATTTGTCATATCCGTTGGGATTGTTTTTCTGCCAGCGCCAAGTGTCCTCGCACATTTCGTCGAGCTCACGAACTGCCTGCCAGCCGAGCTTTTCCTTAGCGTAAGCGGGGTCAGCGTAGCACATAGCAACGTCGCCGCTTCTTCTGGGAGCGATCTTGTAATTAACGGTCTTTCCGCAAGCCTTTTCAAATGCCTTGACCATATCGAGAACGCTGTATCCGTTGCCTGTTCCTAAGTTGTAAGCGTCAATGCCCTTGCTGGAAAGAACCTTCTCAACAGCCTTTAAGTGACCGAGTGCAAGGTCAACAACGTGAATGTAGTCACGAACGCCAGTTCCGTCGTGTGTGTCGTAGTCATCACCGAAAACAGAGAGGCACTCTCTCTTGCCGATTGCAACCTGCGAAATGTAGGGCATAAGGTTGTTGGGGATACCGCTCGGGTCCTCGCCGATCTTGCCGCTCTTGTGAGCGCCGATGGGATTGAAGTAGCGAAGCAGGGCTATGCTCCAGTCGCTGTCCGAGAAAGCGATGTCACGGAAGATATCCTCCTGCATAAGCTTGGTAGCTCCGTAGGGGTTTGTGGTGGAAAGAGGGAAGTCCTCACGGATGGGAACGGTCTTGGGAACGCCGTAAACCGTTGCGGAGGAGGAGAAAACAAGCCTCTTAACATTGTATTCTGCCATAAGCTCGCAGAGGGTAAAGGTGGAGCCTAAGTTGTTGCGATAGTACATAAGCGGCTTCTCAACGCTCTCGCCGACTGCCTTGTAGCCTGCAAAGTGGATAACTGCATCGGGGCGGTTTTCCTCAAAGATCTTGCGCATATTATCCTTGTCAGCAACGTCAAACTGATAGAAAGCAAAATCCTTTCCGCTTATCTCGCGGATCCTGTTAAGAACCTCAGGCTTGGAGTTGGAAAAGTCGTCAACGATAACGACCTCGTAGCCTGCATTTAAAAGCTCAACGCAGGTGTGAGAGCCTATGTAGCCGGCGCCGCCGGTAACAAGAATCTTCATAAAAAATCATTCCTTTTGTCTTAAATAGTAATAGATATTACCTGTATTTTCATTTTACTACAGTTTTGTTATAACTTCAAGAAGTTTTGTGTATATTTTATGGATAATTCTATCTTTTTTTGATGTATAAAGGGTTTAAGCCTAATTATAATATTGATTGGAGGGCTTCAAAATAACAAAAAAATGACTAAATTTTTCAAAAATCGGTTGACAAATCAAAACTATGCTGATATAATATACAAGCATCATCTTGGTGATGCATTTTTGTTGTGGATGATCCATTAGCTCAGTTGGCAGAGCACTTGACTTTTAATCAAGGTGTCCGGAG
>CAZDSQ010000100.1:0-2878 GCA_964508295.1 uncultured Oscillospiraceae bacterium
CCTGGTGTAAAGACTGCGAAACCGAAGTCAAGAAGGGTGAAGATATTAAGAAACTTGACCACGTAGCAGCAGACGAGCTTAAGGACGCAAAACCCGCAACCACAACCGAGAAGGGTTACACCGGAGATAAGGTATGTAAGGATTGCGGCACAGTCATGGAAGCAGGTAAGGAGATCCCCGTTATCGTAGAAGACGATAAGACCGAGGATGACAAGACCGAGGATGACAAGACCGAGGGTGACAACACCACCGGTGGCGAAGGAACTGACAATGACAATGCAGGCGCAGGCTCTGAGGACGAGGGAACAACTGCTCCCGAGACCGGCGACAATGCTTCTGTTCTCGTAGCAGTTCTTATGACTCTTATGGCAGGTGCAGTAGTCGTTCTTGCTAAGAAAAGAGCATGTAACTAATAAGTTTTAAAACTTAAAAAACAGAGCCCCCTCTGACGAGGGGGCTGTCATTTTTCCCAAAAAATGACTGAGGGAGAGAAAAAAGCAGATGTTACGTCTTCTTTTTGTTTAGTTACTTATTGCGTACACTTATAGCAAATTCTGTTTTCACATTCGCCGTTTTCTCTGAACGAAACAATATTCTGCGTTGTTGTTTCGGCAATGCTTTTAAGCGCTTCTTTTGTTAAAAATGCTTGGTGTGAGGTTACAATAACGTTAGGCATTGAAATAAGCCTTGCCAGAGTGTCATCTTCCATAATATGTCCCGACTTGTCCTCAAAGAAGAGTTCGGACTCCTCTTCGTAAACATCAAGGCAGGCCGCGCCGATTTTTCTTGATTTTATTCCTTCAAGTAAAGCCTCTGCGTCAATAAGTCCGCCTCTTGAGGTGTTTATGATAACAACGCCCTTTTTAAGCTTCTCAATGCTATCCTTGTTGATAAGGCGACTTGTTTCGTCGGTCAAAGGACAATGCAGGGATATAATATCACTTTTTTCAAACAACTCTTCTAACGAAACATACTTTGCCTGAACATTTGAATTTGGATATTTGTCATAGGCAATAACATTCATTCCAAAGCCGTTGCAGATGTCGGCAAAAACGCTTCCGATTTTACCCGTACCAACTATTCCAACAGTTTTTCCGTGCAGATCAAAGCCGGTAAGTCCGTTTAAACTGAAGTTGAAATCCTTTGTGCGAATGTAAGCCTTGTGTATTCTTCTTATTGAGGTCAAAAGCATAGCCATAGCGTGCTCTGCAACCGCATAAGGCGAATAGGCAGGAACACGGCAGATTTGAAGCTTGCCGTGGGCGTGCTTGATGTCAACATTGTTAAAGCCTGCGCAGCGAAGCGCGATAAATTTAACCCCGTTTTCGTAAAGCGCATCAATAACCTCGGCATTAACGCAGTCGTTTACGAATACGCAAACGCCGTCGTAGCCACGAGTTAAGTCTACGGTGTCAGGCGTAAGCTTGGTTTCAAAAAACTTGTATTTTATATTGTGCTTTTCTCCAAACTCCTCAAATGAGGGTTTATCATATTGTTTTGTATCAAAAAAAGCTATTTTCATTTTATTCCTCCGTTTTGGTTTCCTCTTTATATTATAGTTTCTTGACCTTTATTTGTAAATATACTATAATAGTAAAAAATAAAATTTTACGGAGGAAATATGGAGCGGTATTTGGGCTTAATAGAAAAAGTTCCTCTTTTTACAGGTATACCTAAAAATAAAATAACAGATGTTCTCTATGCATTAAAGGCAAGCGTACAAAGCTACGAAAAAGGCAGACCGATTTTCAGGGAGGGCGATGCCGTTACTCAGGCCGGCATTGTTCTTGACGGCAGAGTTGAAATTATGAAAGAGGATTATCACGGAAATCGTACCTTGATTTCGGTTTTGAGCAAGGGCGAGCTTTTTGGTGAGGCTCTTTGCTGTACTGAAACTGAAATTCAGCCCTTTGAAATTGTTTCTGCAGAGCAGAGCAAAATTTTGCTTTTTGATTGTAAGGCCGTTATGGCAGACACCCCGTTTGAGTATTACGGACAGTTTATGAGAAATCTTTTGCAGGAAATTGCAGAAAAAAATCTTGTCCTGCGCCGTAAAATAACGCTTCTCTCAAAAAGAACGACCCGAGAAAAAATAATGGAGTTTCTGCTCACCGAGTCAAAAAGGGCCGGGAAAAGCGAGTTTGACATTCCTTATGACCGCCAGCAGCTTGCAGATTTTCTGGGCGTAGACCGCAGTGCAATGTCTGCCGAAATCAGCAAGCTTCGCCGTGACAGAGTGATTTCCGCCCACAAAAACCATTTTATTATATTGTAACCCTGAAAAATCCCGACTAAATCGGGATTTTTTTGTTTTTTCTCCGTAATTTGCTTGACAGCGTATTTAAAGGATTGTATAATTGTATACATAAACACCAAAGGAGAGTGAATACAGTGCTCGAAATATCGCCACAAACAAACCTGCTTGAGCAGAACAGCTATAAATATTCCTTGCAGGATATTCCTGACCCCAATCTTTATAGAGATTTGTATCCCTATGATGATATTCCCAAGATTTCGTTTAACCATAGGCGCGTGCCTATCGGTATGCCGCAGGAGATATGGATCACAGACACTTCGCTTAGAGATGGTCAGCAGTCGGTTGACCCCTATAGTGTTGAGCAGATAGTTGACCTTTACAAGCTGATGTCAAAGCTCGGCGGACCTTACGGAATTATCCGCCAGACCGAGTTCTTTGTCTATAGCAAAAAAGACCGTGAGGCTCTCGAAAAATGCCGTGATTTAGGCTTGAAATTCCCTGAGATAACAACCTGGATAAGAGCTTCTAAAGAGGATTTCAAGCTTGTAAAAGACCTTGGTATCCGCGAAACAGGTATTCTTGTTTCCTGCAGTGACTATCATATTTTCAAAAAGCTTAAAA
>CAZDSQ010000101.1:0-2782 GCA_964508295.1 uncultured Oscillospiraceae bacterium
GCACTGCGATAACAAGGTTTTATCGTAATTGCGTTTCGCTGGTGTGTTTTAGTTGGTTTCGTTTTTAGATTTATGCTATCTCTGTTAGATACAAAGTAATTATGCGAAACGAGTTTCATAAAACAGAAAACGCCGTTTCGCCGTGCTCACTCTCTTACGGCAAGGGGCAAGCCCCTTGACCCCATATACAGAGTGCTGACATCAATATTTTTATGCCTTTTGCTTTTTGCGGGTGAGCAACATAAAGACAAAGGACAGAACCGAAATGGCCGCCCAGATAACGTACATCGGGCTGTAGCCGAAATTGTCAATAACAAGTCCGAAAACAAACGAGCCGATGCCTGCGCCTAAGTACGTCGAGAAATCCATAATTCCGCTGACAGAGGCAACATTTCCGCTTTCGGCATAGTCGAGCGGGAATATTGAAAGAATTGAGGTGTTGATGACCGAAACGGCGGCGTAGATAAGACCCAAGCAAACCGCCGAAACTATGGGGTGCGGAGTTCCTACAAAAAGCGGCAGACAGGAGAAGGCGCAAACCAAGAAAAAGATGAGCGAAACGCGCTCTTGTTTTTCCTTACAGAGCTTGAAGAAAAAGGGATATAACATTCTTCCCGCAAAGCCCACAACGGGGACAAACAGAACAAAATATGACGACTGATTTAAGTCAATTTTAAAGGTATCAACAAAGTAGACCGTCATCCAGAGGCTTACGTTGTCCTTGATAACTCCGTGCAAAACCGCGGGAATAACCGTCTTGCGAACGCCGCCGTCGTGAAGCAGGTCGGAGAAGGGGGCATGATGGCCGTAGCTTGCGCTCTCGCCTGCTATCGAGCGGGTAAAAAGATAAACGGGAAGGCTCATAAACAGAGCAAACGCACCGGGGATTATAAAGGCAAAGCGAACACCGAAGGCCGAGATAATAAGCGTGTTTAAAACTATGCCGAGAATGTTGCCGGTTGCAACCGAGGTAACCATAAGCGAGGTGCGCTTTTTGGCAACGCGCGGGTCATAAATTCTTGTTACAACACAGAGTATCGAGCTCCAGAGCATCGATTGCGCGTAGGCATTAGCCGCCCAGAGCACTACCATTGCAACAAACGGCGGCAGAAAACCAACAAGAATGTTTGCCGCGCCCGAGAGGATAAGACCTGTGCATATCATAAAAACGGGGGAGCGGCTGTCACCGAGAAAGCCGTTTAAAAGTCTGCCGCAGGCGTAGATAACCGAAAACATACTGCCGAGGATGCCGATCTGAGCCGTGTTGATAACTCCCGTTTCAGTGAGGGCGGGGGATGCCATCGAAAGATTAAGACGTGCTATGTATATGCTCACATAGGCTATGTAACAGATAAAAAAGATTAAACCGGGACGATGTTTTTTCATTTTAATTACTCCTTTTTGTCAACAAAATTATATAACCCAGGTAAACATTTGTCAACAAAAAGACGCTATTTGCTTGCAAAAAGAAAGAATAAGTGGTAAAATAACCGTAGACTTTAATTGGGGGTATAAAAATGCAGATTCTTTTAGATAAAGCAAAGAGGTTTTACAAAGCAAACCTTCACTGCCATTCGACTTACTCTGACGGAAAACTCACGGTCGAGCAGCTTAAGGAGGCCTATAAGGAGAGGGGCTACAGTATTATTGCTTTTACCGATCACGAGCATATTATCGACAACTCGCATTTAAACGATGACGAGTTTTTAGCCATTACCGCCTGCGAAATGGCAATAAAGGATTTTCCAAACGTTTCAACAAGCGTAAAGAGGGATATGAAGGTAACCCACCTAAACCTCTATGCGCTTGACCCGCACAATGATATTACTCCTTGTTACAGCAAGGTTTACGATTACCACGCAAACGAGGCGGCCCGCCCGCTTATAAAATATGAGGGCGACGGTTATTTTGAGAGGCTTTATACCCCCGAAAGCATCAATAACTTTATAAAAGAGGTAAAGAAAAAGGGCTTTATCGTGTCCTACAACCACCCCAACTGGTCGCTTGAAAGCGCCGCGGATTATATAAATTACGAGGGAATGTTTGCGGTTGAGATCTACAATTCGTCGGTTTCAAAGCACTACGGAATGAGTGACGACGAGGCGGCATTTGACTGCCTCTTAAGAGCGGGCAAAAATGTCTTTTGCACCGCCGCTGACGACAACCACAACACCCATCCCTTTGGTGACGTTAAGTGCGCCTCCTTCGGCGGCTGGGTTTGCATAAACGCCGACAAGTTAGAATACGGCGAAATTATGACTGCGCTTCAAAACGGTGACTTCTACGCTTCTACAGGCCCCGAGATTTACAGTCTTACAAGAGAGGGCAACACCGTTACGATAGAGTGTTCTGCGGCAAAGAGAATTGTTGTGCTTGCAAACACAAGGCACGCACAGGTGTTCTGTGATGAGAGCGGCGAGGGAATAACAAAAACCACCTTTGAGCTTAGCGAGAGCGACAGCTACTTTAGAATTAGAGTAGAGGATTTTGACGGCAATAAGGCGTTTACACAGGCATATAAGATATAATAGGATAAACAAAACCGCTCGGCGAAAGCACGAGCGGTTTTAAATTTGTAGGGAACGACCTATGTGTCGTTCCGATTTGTTTTACGGCACGACACGCAGGTCGTGCCCTACGGGTAAAAATCAACGTTTGTATCAATGTTGTAGGGGACGATGCCCTCATCGTCCCGTTATACCTATTGTGTTTATGCGGGCGGTCAATGTGTACAGTGTAGTATGATGGTATACAGGTAGTGTAAGATGATGGTATACAGTTT
>CAZDSQ010000102.1:0-1613 GCA_964508295.1 uncultured Oscillospiraceae bacterium
TGCATCCTCGCGTGGCACACCGACGCCTACAAATGCGTCTGTCGCGAAGGAGTACAATGTTTTCCAATCAACAACATGTTTCAAGGGTTTTCACTCCTATAATATTATTTATAAAAACGGGACTATGCTCTCAACCTACATAGTTTCCGCTTTTATCAAGGAAATAATAACCACAGTCCGTGATGGCATTTTTAACAGAGTCTATCTGTTCTTTTGTAACTGCGGGCACATCTTCGCCGCTCAAAAGGGCGACTTTAATAATAACTTCTCTTTCTCTGTTATCCTGGAGAAGCTGCTCAACAAAAACATCAATCTTGTCTTTTTGTGTCGGTTCTCCCTCTGCCTGACTCTCGGTAGAGAAGCTTACAACGTCAGAGCCAACCGAAGCAACATAAATATCCGCCGAGAAGGTTTTGGGGTCAGCTCCACCGTAGATAACATTATCTTCGCGGGTCGCCTGCGCGGCATCATAAGAAAGAAGCAGCTTTGCACCCTTTTGGTTTAGTGCAGACTTTAAATCTGCGGTGTACTGACTTAAGATGTCCTTATGCGAAACGGTTGCCTCAAGCGGTCCGAAGTTTGTTGAAACAAGTCTATGAACCGAGGGGAACATTACGCTCGAAACCATAACATTTTCAAATCCGAAGTCGGCGAGCTCGCATGCAAGTGATGTCACATAGCCCTGAGCGGTAGTGCTGTAGGGATTGAGCCAAGGCTTGCCGTTCTCGGCATCGAGCCAGCTCCAGCCCTCCTGCCCTGCATACTGAATTTTTGCATCGGCATTCTTGGTTGCGATCCTATCCTTAAAGGCGTTTATCTCAGCAACAGGAATAAGCGAAGCGTCCTTTATCTTTGCAACGATTTCAGAAAGGTTTTCTATCGGCTCGGTCGACACTGCGCCTACTGCGGCTGCTATTTCATTGGTAGTTTTATAGTAAATTGTTCCGTCCTCATCCTTTAGACTCAAAACAACTGCATTATACCCCAAAGACTTTACTTTTTCAAGATAAGCCGAGAGATTTTCTGTATTTTTTGCAGTCGTCTGCGGCAGGTAGGCTGCCATGAGGTCAACCTGAACTGTTTCAGGCTCATCCTTTGAAACCTCTGACGAAACCGAGAGTGCGGAAGAAGCCTGCGACGAGCTACTACCCGGGCGCTCGGTCTTTTCTCCTTTAAAAAGATTTACGAGCGGACCCGAAATGCTGTAGCCGACAAAAACGAGCAGAGCAATCACCAAAACAAAAAGCACAGCGTTTTTTATCTTTCTTTTTCTGCGGCGAGACGAAGAGTCAAAAATTCTGTCGTATTTTTGAATTTTTACACCCTTATTTCTGCGGGATCTCAAATAATATCTCCCCTTTTTTAAAGATTAGAAGGGCAACTCATGCCCGATTAGACCGTAAAATGCAAGGGACAGTATACCGATATAGATAAGTGTTGCAGGAAGCCCTCTGAATGGGGCCGGAACCTGCGTTCCGCGCAGTTTCCTCGTTCCCTCAAAGACAAGAACGGTTGCCAAGAAGAATGCAACGCCCGTTCCGAAGGAAAAGCCGAGCCAGGAAGCGAGGGAAACCTCGGCGCTTATGACCGAGTTGTGCGCCGGCAGCAGTATT
>CAZDSQ010000103.1:0-1542 GCA_964508295.1 uncultured Oscillospiraceae bacterium
GGCACACTTATGTATTTTGCAGGTATCGTTCTTATTTTCTTATGTGCTTTACTTATTAACAAGATTACAGGTCACAAAGCAAGAAAATCATTCTTCATTATTGAACTCCCTGAATACAAAGTTCCTTCCTTCTGGAGAGCGTTTAAGTCAATGTGCTCAAGAGGTTGGGCTTACATAGTTAAAGCCGCAACAATTATTCTCGTTTGCAATACTGTTGTTCAGATCATGCAGACATTTGACTGGAGCTTCTCTGTTGCTGAAACAGCAGACTCATCAATTCTTGCTTCTATCGCAGGTCCCTTTGCTTACATTCTTGTTCCCATCGTCGGCGTTGTTTCCTGGCAGCTTGCTGCAGCAGCAGTTACAGGCTTTATCGCAAAGGAAAACGTTGTCGGAACTCTCGCAGTCTGCTTTGTAGGACTTGAAAACCTTATCGACACCGATGAACTCGCTCTTATGGAAGGCGCAGGCGCAGAGGTTGCCTCGGTTTTCGCAATCACCAAGGTTGCCGCTCTTGCTTACCTTATGTTTAACCTCTTTACACCTCCCTGCTTTGCCGCAATCGGCGCTATGAACAGCGAAATGAAGAGCGCAAAGTGGCTCTGGGGCGGCATCGGCCTCCAGCTTGGCGTAGGCTTCACCGTAGGTTACCTTGTATACACAATCGGAACTCTTATCACAGCTCCCGCCACCCTCAACATCGGCGGCGCAATCGGCGGACTTATCGCAGTAGCTGTTATGGCTGCTATCGTAGTTTACCTCTGTGTAAATTCCGACAAAAAGCTTAAGGCTGAATACGCTTTAAGCGGCACAAAAGCAAAAGAAACAATTGCACAGTAAGGAGAATTTAAAATGGGAGCGCAGGATTTCATTATAATCGGCATAATCGCTGTAATAGTCGGCTTGGCTCTTGCCTACATAATAAAGGCTAAAAAAAGCGGCAAAAAGTGCATCGGCTGCCCCGACGGTAGCTCCTGCAGCGGTAGCTGTGGCTCCTGCTCCTGCGGCTGCGGCAAAGACTCAGCCGAAAAATAAAACTGACAAATTCGCCATTATATATACCTCAAAAAAAATCAGCCTCGGGCATACGCCCGAGGCTGATTTTTGTTTATTCTTCCATTTGTTTGCCGAGGAAGGCGCTTGCGACTGTACAAAGGCGGCTATCGCCCTCGCTGGCAGCACCCTGCCCGTTTGAGAGTAGCAACACCGCTCCCGAAACGTCGCCCGAGGCAACGATAGGCGAGGCGACGGACGCCGCCTTGTCAACGCCTTCGATGGGGAAAAACTCCTTGCCGTCCTTAGAGGCGATGTAGTTTTTGCGGCTTTCCATAAGCTCCTCGAGCTGAGGCGAGACCCTGCGCTCTAAAAGCTCCTTTTTTGCCCCGCCCGAAACTGCGATGACGTGGTCGCGGTCACAAACGACGGTTGTAAGCCCCGTCGCCTTAGAGAGCACGTCGGCATACTGCGACGCAAACGAACCCATTTCGCCCACCGGCGAATACTTTTTTAAGATAACCTCTCCGTTTTGGTCGGTAAAAATTT